>NZ_JBHXCW010000001.1:0-139699 GCF_042725365.1 Lentzea sp. NPDC060358
TTGCCGCGGTGACCGAACGCGGTTGTCCTGTCAGGGTTTGAGGACGACCTTTTCGCAGTCGTCCTCCTTGTTCTTGAACATCTCGAAGCCGCGTTCCGCGTCGTCGAGCCTGAGGGTGTGGGTGATGATCCGGGTCGGGTCGAGCTCCCCGCGTTCGATGCGCTCCAGGAGCGGCTTCATGTAGCGGTGGACGTGGCACTGGCCGGTGCGCAGGGTCAGCGAGCGGTTCATCCACGCGCCGGCCGGGAACTTGTCGACCAGTCCGCCGTAGACGCCGATGACCGAGACGACACCGCCGCTGCGGCACGACATGATCGCCTGGCGCAGCGCGTGCGGACGATCGGTCTCGGACTTGACGGCCTGCTTGACCCGGTCGTAGGCGGCGATGTGCGCGCTGCCGTGCGTGGCCTCCAGGCCGACCGCGTCGATGCACTTGTCGGGTCCACGTCCGCCGGTCAGCTCCAGGAGCCGGGACCGCACGTCGACCTCCTCGAAGTTCACGGGCGTGTGGCCGGCCTGCTCGGCCATCCGCAGCCGGTAGGGCTCCTTGTCGATGGCGATGACCTTCGCGGCACCGAGCACCCTGGCGCTGTCCATGGCGAACTGGCCGACCGGCCCGGCACCCCAGACCGCCACCACGTCGCTGGGCTGGATGTCGCACATGTCGGCGCCCATGAACCCGGTGGGCAGGATGTCGGACAGGAACAGCACCTGCTCGTCGGTCAGGTCCGACTCGATCTTCAAAGGCCCGACGTCCGCGAACGGCACGCGCGCGTACTGCGCCTGCCCGCCCGCGTACCCGCCGGTCAGGTGCGAGTAGCCGAAGATCCCCGCGGTGGGGTGGCCGAACATCTTCTCCGAGATCCCGGCGTTGGGGTTGGAGTTCTCGCAGCAGGAGTACAGCCCGGCCGCGCAGGCGGCACACGCGCCGCAGGCGATCGGGAACGGCACCACCACCCGGTCCCCGACGCGCAGCCGGTCCGCGGCGACGCCCGAGCCGACCTCGACGACCTCGCCCATGAACTCGTGCCCCAGGACGTCACCGTCCTGCATGGTCGGCACGTAGCCGTCGACCAGGTGCAGGTCCGAGCCGCAGATCGCGGTGGAGGTGATCCGGACGATGGCGTCGCGGTTGTTGAGGATCTTCGGGTCCGGTACGTCGCGGACCTCGACCTTGTTGCGGCCCGCCCAGGTGTTCGCCCTCATGCGTCCGGTCCCTTCTCGAACTCGGCGTCCGGCAGCGGTTGTGCCGGGCGCTGCGGGAACTCCTTGCGCGCCCGCTTGCCCCACGGGGCGCCGTCGGACCGGATGACCTCACCGGTCTCCAGCACCTGCTTGAGCCGGCGCAGGTCGTCGTCGAGCTGCTGGTGCGGCTCTTCACCGAAGTAGCGGGCAACGGCCTTGCCGATCGCGCCACCCGGGATCTCGTACACGAGTCCGACGTGGACCTCGGTGCTCTCCCCGTCCGGGGCCGGTACGAACCGGACCGTGCCGGCGTTGGGCACGTCGGCGTCCCCGGTCGACCGCCAGGCGATCTTCTCGGCGAGCACCTCGTCGGTGATCTCCGCGTCCCACTCGACGTTCTGGCCGAACGGGGCGTCGGCGACCCAGTGGCTCGTCCGATCACCGGTGGTGCGGATCTCCTCGAGATGTCCCATGAACGTCGGGAGGTTCTGCAGGTCGCGCCAGAACGCGAACACCTCCGCCACGGGTTTGCGCACTGTGGTCGTAGCAGTCAGTTCCATGGATTCTCCTTCCCGTGCCCCTGACCAACGGAGCCGGTAGTCCTGGTTCGGTCAAGCCGGGTCCGACCCCAACTACCCCTCGCAGTCGCGCCTAACCTCGCTGCTCGACCCGAAACGGTTTGCCAGCAAAGCGATTTCGCCGTGTAGACGTCCAGGCGGCGGGAACACCGCGTACATGGACATGTCGAAGTTGCAGGACGTAGCCACGGCTCCCGGCCCGTTCGCATCGGTCTACCTCGACGCCTCGCACGACACCGAGGACGCGGCCAAGGTCACCGAACTGCGCTGGCGGGGCCTCCGCGACCAGCTCGCGAACCAGGGCGCTCCCGAGGAGACGCTCGCCGCGCTGGACGAGGCCGTGTCCGCGGCCGATCCGCCCGCGGGCAAGGCCGGGCGCGTGCTGATCGCCTCAGGCGCACAAGTGCTGGTGGACCAGACACTGCCGGTGCCGCCACCCGCGGACGTCACGCGGTTCTCCTCCCTGCCGGACCTGCTGCCGCTCGCCTCCTACCTGCCACCACCGGTGCCGCACGTCGTCGTGGTCGCCGACTCGTCCGGTGCCGACCTGCACTCGTTCGACGGACGGGCGGACCTGGTGGAGACAGTGCGCGGCAAGCAGCACCCGCTGCACAAGATCCGCGGCGGGGGATGGGCGCACAGGCGGCTGCAGCAGCGCGTCGAAGACACCGTCAAGCACAACGTGAAGCAAGTGGCCGAAGAGGTCGAACGGCTCGTGCGCGAGGTACGCGCTGAACTGGTCGTGCTCGGTGGCGAAGTGCAAGCACGCAGCGCGGTGCACAGCGAGCTCGACCTCGACGACGATCTGGTCGTGGAAGTCGAAGGAGCGGGCTTGGCGGCGGGCACCGATGACGAACAGTTCGACAACGCCGTGCGTGCTCTCATCGCGCAGCACCAACAGCAACGCGACGCGGACGCGGTCGACCGGTTCCGCGCCGAGCGCGGCAGGGACGGCCTTGCGGTCGAGGGCCTCGCCGAGGTCACCGACGCGCTGCGACAGGCCAATGTGGACACGTTGGTGGTGAACACCGGCGTTCTCGCGGACCAGCTGGTGTGGACGAGTGATCGACCCGACCAGGTCGCTGTCGACGAGGCCGGTGTCCGTGAGGGTGCGGGCAGTCCGGCCGGGGTGGCGCGCAACCGCGCGGAGGACGCTTTGGCTCGGGCGGCGGCGGTGACCGGTGCGCAGGTGGTCGTCGGCGACGACATCGAGGTGTTGCAAGGTGTCGGCGCGATCCTGCGCCACCGCCCTTGACCGTGCTCGCTCCGGTTTCCGAACGAGTTCACGTCGCTGAAACCAACGCGACGCATCCGCTGACCTAGTGTCGGGTCATCCTCGACGAGATCGATCCATTCATCGGAACGGCTGCCACCTCACTGCCTGCGGCGCAGGGGCTGGCGGCGACCTGGTGGTGGCCGAAAGCGCAGGTCGGCAACACCCACCCCGGCGCGACGTCGCCGCTGGGCATGGTGTCCGCCTGCGCCTACTCCGGCGCCTACCCGACCGGGTACGGCCGCTACGCGAAGAACACCGAGGGACAGCCGGAGGAGCTGTTCGACCGGTTGCAGGCGTCCGGTTTCACGCACTTCCAGCAGTCCGGCACCGGCGCGATCCGCAAGTACTACAACTACGTGCGGGTGACGCCGATGGTGCAGCCGCTGGACGTCCTCGGCGAGTCCTGGCCGCTGCACGACGAGGCCGCTGAGGCCGGGTACTACGCGGCCACTCTCGACACGGGCATCCGATGTGAGGTCACCGTCGGTGCCAAGGTCGCCGTGCACCGGTACGTCTTCCCCGAGCACCGCAGCGCACGGGTCGTCGTCGACCTGTCCTGCGGCGGCCTGGCCATCGACCTCGGCCGCACGGTGCCGCTGCGGGCACACGTGGAAAGCCTGGGCAACGGCCGCGCCCAGGGGACGGTGGTCGTCGAGGGCGTGCCGTTGTCGGTGTACATCAGGGTCGACAGCCCGGGCTGGCGGCAGATGCTGTGGCACGACCGCCGGCTGATCGAGGGCGGTACGCGGCTCGACTTCGACCGCATCAGGCAGACCACGTTGCGCCCGTTCGGGTTGCTCTACATGGGTCCCACCACAGCGGGGCAGAGCGTCGAGATCCAGATCGGGTTCTCCCTGCGCGGCTGTGAGCAGGCCCGGGAGAACCTGTACCGCGAGTGCGGTGACCGGACGGCGTCGTTCGACGTCGTCCGCGCGCAGACCCGGGAACGCTGGCGCGACCACGTGGGACGGGTGGAGGTCGAGGGCGGGTCGCCGGCCCGGCGGCAGGTGTTCGCGACCGCGCTGTACCACTCGCTGATCAAGCCGTGCTTCGCCGACGACGAGAGCCCGTTCTGGCCGTCGTCGGGCCCGTTCGCGTTCGACATCTGCACGATGTGGGACATCTACAAGACCCAGCTGCCGCTGCTCGCCGCCCTCTGCCCGGACCGGGCCGTCGACCTGCTGGAGTCGTTGATCCGGGTCTGCGAGGAGGAGGGCAACTTCCCGATCGGGTACCGGATGGCGCGCGGCGCGGACAGGTTCTTCCGGCAGGCGAGCGCGCTGGTCCACACCGCGCTCGCCGACGCGCACGCCATCGGCCTCGGCGACCTCGACTGGACCTGGGCGCTCGTGCACATGTACGACGACCTGCGCCGGATGTACGGCGAGGAGTTCTACGAGCACGGCGTCGTGCACCCGATCTCGCACACGCTCGACCTCGCCTACGCCTGCCACTGCACCGCCGGCGTCGCCCGGTCCCTGAACGACGTCCAGCTCGCCGACGACCTCGACGCGCGCAGCCACCTGTGGGCCAACGCGTTCGACCCGGACACCGGCCTGCTGCTCGACTCGTCGTTCTACGAGGGCGGCAAGTGGAACTACTCGTTCCGGCTGCTGCACGACATGGCCGCGCGGATCGCGCTGGCCGGGGGGAACGAGGCGTTCGTCGGCATGCTCGACGCGTTCTTCGGCTGCGGCGCCGCACGGGTGACGCAGCCCGGCAGGCGGCCCGGCCCGGCGGAGATGGCGGCCGGGTACCTGCTGAACCGGTTCGAGGGGCTGAACAACGAGCCGGACATGGAAGCGCCGTGGTCCTACCACTACGCGGGCCGGCCCGACCGCACGGCCGAGATCGTGCACGCGGCGCTGACGTGGCAGTTCGGCACCGGTCGCGGCGGACTGCCGGGCAACGACGACTCGGGCGGGCTGAGCTCCTGGTACGTGTGGGCCTCGCTCGGCCTGTTCCCGGTCGCCGGGCAGAACCTGTTCCTCGTCAACGCGCCCGCGTTCAGCCGCGCCACCCTGCACCTCGGGGACCGCGACTTCGTCGTCGAGACGCGCGGGCACCGCGAGACGTCCATCAGTTCCGACGGGCTGGAGGAGAACCCGCCGCCGCAGTACGTGCAGTCCGCGCACCTGAACGGCAAGCCGCTGGACGCGGCGCACCTGCGGGCCTCCGACGTGCACGCCGGTGGCCGGCTGCTGCTCGAACTCGGCCCGCAGCCCTCGGACTGGGGACGCAAGATCCTGCCGCCATCAGTGTCCGACCCACTCGGAAAGGGGGCTCGCCCATGACCAGGCCACGCCGCCGTCTCGTCATCGTGGTCCGCGCCGACCCGGTCATCTGCGGCCACTCCGGAGAGGCCCGCAACCTGGCCGAGGTCGCGCTGACCCGCGGCTTCGACGACGTCCGCCTGCTGACCTGGCCCGTCCCGGTGCTGCAGGCGGCCGGCCTGCCGCTCAAGCCGCTGGACGGGATCCTTCCCTACAGCGAGGGCATCACCGTGGAGCGGCCCGAGCCGGTCGGCGACTACCGGGTGCCCGACGGCCGCTACCTGGCGGGGCTGACGGGACGCCTGGTCGAACTGCTCGCCGAGCCGGTCCCGACGACGTGCGTGTCGATGTACCTCGCTCCTCACGACGCCGTGGTCCGCGACGCCGTCGACGCGGCACGGGCGGCCGGCTACGCGCCCGATGTCCACACCATCGCGAAGGCGGTCGGCTCGGACGTCACCAACGTGATCCGCTCGTGCCTGCGCGAGGGCCGGTTCGGGGCCGCCGTGGTCCTGTTCACCCGGTTCCTCGCCAACGACGAGGTGATCGCGGTGTCGGAGTACACCAGGCAGGAGATCATCGCCTGTGCGGAGACCGTCGACGCGCACTGCGGCACCCGGTTCGCCCGCCAGTGCGTGCGCCGGATCTCGGTCAGCTACCCACCGGTCGACACCTCGGCGTACCTCGACCTCGATCCGGCGGTCGTGGAGGCCGCCCTGAGACGGCGCGGTCTGGAACGAGACGGTTATGTGCTGTTCCTGTCCCGGGTGACACGGGCCAAAGGCGTCTACGACCTGGTGGAGGCGTTCGGCCGGAGCCGGGCGCGGTCACGGCTGAAGCTCGTGATCGCCGGCAACGGCCCCGAACTGCCGCACCTGCGGGAGATCACCCAGGACGACGACCGCGTCCTCTTCCTCACCGACGTGGAGGACGAGGAGAAGCCGCTGCTGATGAACGGCTGCGCCGCGTACGCGCTGCCGACGAAGCCCGAACCGGACTTCGTCGAGACCTTCGGCATCGCGCTGACCGAGAAGATGCTCGCCGGTGGCGGGCCGGTGATCACGACCACCACCGGCGGAGTCGGCGAAGCAGTCGGCGGGACGGCCGTCCTCGTCGAGGCCGGCAACCCGATCCTCATCGCCGCCGCGATCGACCGGGTGGCGCTCGACATGTCGGCCGAGGAACGGGAGCTCATGGCGGACCGGGCACGTGAGCACGCCCTGTCCTTCGACCGCGTCCGGGTGTTCGACAGCCTCTTCGCCCCGTCCGGCTCAGCTGTCGCCCTCACGGGCTGAACCGCGCATCCCCTCCGCATGGTGCAGACGTGCGGAAGTGCGCGTGCAACCGGAGACCGGCCGCCGCAGCCTCTTCGTGAACCCCGGTTTCACCACTCACGTCAAGAACGTCTCCGAGGCCGAGAGCTGCGCCCTGCTCGACCTGTTCTTCGCCGCCATCGGACGCCAGGAGTACAGCGTCCGCCACCGCTGGGCGCCGGGTGACGTGGTGGTGTGGGACAACCGGAGCACCGCCCACCTCGCGGTCGACGACGACGGCGACCGGCACCGCGTCATGCACCGCATCACCCTCCGCGGTGATCAACCCGTGGGCTCGGCGGTCAGAACCCCTTCCGGGGTTGAGGATTCCGCGAGGGTCCAAAGCGGACTTGAGGCGGGCGTGGACGTCGAGCACGTCCGCGCCCGCCTCCCGCGCGAGCCAGTCGCGTTTGAGCAGGCCGACACCGTGTTCGCCGGTGACCGTGCCACCGAGTTCCAGCGCGAGGGCGAACAGGTCGTTCCCCGCCGCGCGAACGGCGTCCGGCAACCGCTCGGCCGCCTTGTCGTAGGCGATGATCGGGTGGAGGTTGCCGTCGCCGGCGTGGGCGAACGAGTAGATCTCCACCCCTCGCTCGCGTGCGATGCGGCCGACGCCCTCGAAGGCCTCGGCCAGCCGGGAGCGGGGAACGCAGATGTCCTCGATCAGGGCGCGTCCGAACCGCTCGATCGACGGTAGCGCCATGCGGCGGGCGAACAACAACTGCTCGGGATCGCCCTCCGTGGAGGCCCAGGTGGCTTCCTTGCCCAGGACGTCGACGATCGCGGTGATCTCGGCCTCGGCGGCCGGTCCGTCGGCCTGCGCGATCACGAGCGCCTGCCCGCGTGCGGCGTAGCCGGTGCCCTGGGCGCGGTCGATGACGTCCAGAGTGGCACCGTCGAGGAGTTCCAGCAGGCTCGGTTCGCGACGGGCCCGCGCGAGTTCGCTGCACGCGGCCGCTGCCGTCGCGACGCTGTCGTACGAGGCCACGGCGGTGAACGTCTGCGCGGGGAGCGGCCGCAGGCGCAGGGTCGCGCCCACCACGACGCCCAGGGTGCCCTCCGAGCCGACGAAGAGGGCGGTGAGGTCGAGACCGGCCACGCCCTTGACGGTCCGCCGTCCCGTGGAGATCAGCCTGCCGTCCGCAAGCACCACGTCGAGGCCCAGCACGGCCTCCCTGGTGACGCCGTACTTCACGCAGCGCATGCCGCCGGCGTTGGTCGCGATGTTGCCACCGATGGTGGAGATCGCGGCGCTGGCGGGGTCCGGGGCGTAGCGCAGTCCCACCTCCCCGGCGGCGCGGTCCAGGTCCGCGGTGATGACACCGGGTTCGACGACGGCGATCTCGTCGACCAGGTCGATCTCCACGATCCGGTCGAGCCCGCTGACGTCCAGCACGACGGTGCCCGCGCCGGCCACGGCCCCACCGGCCAGACCGGTTCCCGCGTCGCGGGGCACGACCGGGACGCGGTGCTCGTGCGCCAGCCGCAACGCCTGCCGCACTTCGTCCACAGTGGACGCACGTACGACCGCGACGGGAAGTCCCTCGGGTGCGGCGCCCGAACGGTCCACGGCCGCTTCCGCCAGGTGCTCGGGAACGGTCGAGACGCCGGCGACCGATGCGGTCAGCTCGTCGAGGAACGCCATCACACCACGATGTCCGGCAGGCCGGCGCCGAGCTTCAGGCTCTCCAGGAACAGCACGACGGTCGCGGCGACCGAGCGGTGCGACACGTCGTTGAACACGTCGTGGTGCGCGCCGACGACCGTCCGCAGACGTGCGGCGGGGAACGGCGCGAACGCGGCGGCCAGGGGAGTGACGGTGTCGTGGTCGCCGTGCAGGACCAGTGCCGGGACCGGCGGTTGCTCGGCGACCAGGTCCGCGGGCACTGGCTCGGCCAGCGCGCCGCGGGTGAAGCCCTCGTCCTCGGTCAGCACGCGCTGGTGGGTGGGACAGGCGGACCGGGCGTCCAGTTCGTCCTGCCACTCCGTGACCGGCGCGCTGTCCGGCAGCGCGAGCCCGGCCAGCACGACTCCGTCCGCGAGCGCGCCCAGCCGTGCTGCGACCGCGGCGCCGGTGTCGGAGCCCGCGAGCACCCTGGGCGCGGGCAGGTCCGCGTCGCCGAGCAGCGCCTCGACCTGCTTGCGGGTGGCCACGAGGTCGTCGAGGTCGGTCTCCACGACGCGCACCCGGTAGGCGTCGGAGGCGAGCCGGCGGCCGAAGCGCTGGTAGGTGCGCGCGGTCTCGCCGCGGCCGGTGAGCAGGATGACGGTGCCGCGCGCCGCGAGACCCGAGGGCTCGTCCCAAGCGCCGGTGCTGGTGGTGGTCACGCGATCACCTTGGCGGGACGCCCGGTCGCGGGTCCAAGAGCGTTTCTCGATGACTACCCATGCGGACTCGTGATGAATTTGCAAGACCCGCGCCGGCAACTTCTCACATGCCGGTCGGGGATCTCGGTTCGCGCCCGAGTCGGCTCTAATCGAGCCATGACGAATTCGCTCGACCTCGAACACCTGCGGACGCTGATCGCGATCGCCGAGTGCGGCGGGTTCAGCAAGGCCGCCGCGGTCCGGCACATCAGCCAGCCCGCGCTGAGCCAGCACGTCAGGCAGCTCGAACGCGGCCTCAAGCGCAAGCTGTTCGAGCGCGACGGCCGCAACATGCGCTTCACCCACGAGGGAGAACGCGTGCTGGCCGAGGCCCGCGCGATCATCGAGGTCCACGACGCGTCGTTGCGCAGGCTGGAGGCCGAACGCGACAGGACGATCGTGGTCGGCTCGACCGAGCACAGCGCGGAGCAGATCCTGCCGGAGATGATCCGGGCCCTGCAGGCCGCGTTCCCGGGCTGCGCCACGCGGTTCGAGATCGGCAGGTCCACGCAGCTCACCGACGCGGTGAACAAGGGCACGGTGGACTTCGCGTTCGTGCTCGACCCCAGCGGCCAGGGCGCCGGTCACCTCGTCGGCACGCTGCCCCTGGTCTGGTACGCCCCACGCGGCTGGTCACCGGAACCGACCTGTGACCTCGTCGCGTTCGAAGAGCCCTGCGGTCTGCGGGAACGCGCGCTGTCGGTGCTCGCGGCCGAGGGGCATCGGGTCGAGGTCGTCGGCCAGTCCACGACTCTCGAAGGCGTGCTCGCGGGAGTGCGGGCAGGTCTGGGTGTCGCGCTGCTGCCGAGCGCCGGTGGCCGTCCCTCCGGGCTGACCGTCCACACCGAACTGCCTGACGCCGGGACCACCCACCTGAGGATGGTCGCCCGGCGCGGCCTGTCCGCCGAGGTGGAGCGGACCGCGTTGGCGGCGGGCACGGACTTCTTCGCCCAGCGCCCGCACCTGCAACTGGTCCCGAAGGGCGCGTGAGCCGATAAGGCACGGCTATCGGTTCCGTTCGCGGACTTGTCTTGGACACCCGGTCCGACCCGGCCATACGGTCGGAACCGTGACCAGCGCACCCGTCTTCGACGCGAAGATCCCCCCGACGGCCTCGCCGAAGGTCGAGTTCATCAGCCTGTCGCACCTCAACCCGTCGACCGAGCTGAACCCGATCCCGACGCGCGGCATCGACCTGAAGTACTTCCGCCAGTACGTCCGCTCGCTCGAAGAGGGCGGCTACGACTACACGTTGCTGCCGTACGGCGCCGCGAGCGCCGACTCGTTCGTGGTGGCCTCGGCCGTCGGTCAGCTCACCGAGCGGATCAGGCCCATCGTCGCGTTGCGGCCCAACACGACCTTTCCGCTGGTGGGCGCTCAGAAGCTCGCCACCCTGGACCAGCTGACCGAGGGCCGGGCGGTGGTCCACCTGATCTCCGGCGGCAGTGACGCCGAACAGGCCCGGCAGGGTGACTACCTGCCCAAGGACCGCCGGTACGCGCGCACCTCGGAGTACATCGACCTGCTGCGCCGCGCGTGGACCGAGCCCGCACCGTTCAGCCACGACGGCGAGTTCTACAAGTTCGACGACTTCGGCCCCGGGTTCGCGCCGTACGGGTCGCCGATCCCGATCTCCCTCGGCGGCCAGTCCGACGAGGCCTTCCAGGTCGGTGGCGAGAAGGCCGACATCTTCAGCTTCTGGGGCGAACCCCTCGACGACCTGCGCGCCGAGATCGAGCGGGTGCACGCGATCGCCCGCGCCGCCGGCCGCACCACGCTGCCGCGCATCTGGGTGACGTTCCGGCCGATCATCGCGAAGACCGACGAGCTGGCGTGGCAGAAGGCCCACGAGTACGTGGCGAAGATCGCGGACACGTTCGGCCAGGCCGCGTATGGCAAGCAGCGCTTCGCCACGGCGGGAACACCGCAGAACGTCGGCTCGCAGCGGGCGTTGTCGTTCGCGGAGAAGAGCGAGCTCTACGACCGTGCACTGTGGACGCGCACGGCGGCCGTCACGAACGCGGCCGGCGCCTCGACGGCGTTGGTCGGCTCGCCGGAGACCGTCGCCGCCGCGATCCTCGACTACGTCGACCGGGGTGCGGACCTGGTGAGCATCCGCGGTTACGACACGCTCGCGGACGCCGTCGACTACGGCAAGCACGTGCTACCCCTGGTGCGTCAGGAGCTCGCGCACCGCGAGGCCACCGGCACCCGCGGCACCCTGCAGGCCGAACACCTCGGCGGGTACGGCGAGGACTACCGGCGGCACGCGGTCGCGGGGCAGGCATGACGAGCACCGCCTACGACCTCCCCGCGCCCACGGCGGACCTGGCCGCCGTCACCGCCGAGCTCGCCGAGACCGCGGCGGAGTACGACCGGAGCGGTGCGATCCCGGTGCGGGGCCTGGAGGTCGCGCACCGGGCCGGGTTGCTCACGGCCACGGTCGGCACGCGCTTCGGCGGGCCGGGAGCGGGTCCCCGCGAGACCGCGCGCATCCTCACGGCGCTCGGCGAGGGCGACCCGTCGGTGGCGTTGATCGCGGCGAACACGCTCATGGCGCACGCGGCCCAGGCGGCGAACTCCCACTGGCCGCAGGCGTTCTACGAGGACGTCCTGCGCCGTTCGGTGACGGGACCGGCACCGGTCAACGCCATCAGGGCCGAGCCAGACCTCGGCGCTCCGGCCCGCGGCGGCCTGCCCAAGACCACGATCACGCGGTCCGGGGCCGGCTGGGTCCTCAACGGCCACAAGGCGTACGCCACCGGCGCCTCCGCGCTGGCCTACCACCTGGTGTGGGTCGTCACCGACGATCCCCGACCGCGGGTGGGGCACGTGGTCGTCCCCGGCGACCTGCCCGGCATCACGTGGGTCGACACCTGGGACCACCTGGGGCTGCGCGCCTCCAACACCCACGACGTCATCTACGACGGCGTCGTGCTGCCGCTGGACGCGTTCGTCGAGATCCCGCGCGGTGCCGACGGCGTCTACCGCGACCCGGCGGCCGTCGCCGGACCAGGCAGCTTCGGCCATCCCGCGCTGTACATCGGCGTGGCGAGGGCGGCGCGGACCGCCTTCGCCGAGTTCACCCGGTCCCGCGTCCCGGCGGCGCTGGGCAGGCCGATCGCCACCACCGAACGGATCCAGGCCGTGGCCGGTGAGATCGATCTGCAGATCGCGCAGGCGGAGACGTTGCTGCAGGGCGCGTTGCTGCGGATCGAGCAGGGCGACGTGTCCGTGCACCCGCAGCTGTCGGTGATCAAAGTCGCCATCGCCCGGTCCGTGGTCGCGGCCGTGCAGACGGCGGTGGCGGCACTGGGCAACCCCGCGCTGTCGAGGCGGAACTCCCTGGAGCGGCACCTGCGCGACGTGCTGTGCGTGCGGGTCCACCCGCCCCAGGAGGACGCCGCGCTCATCGCCGCCGGTCAGCGCGTGCTCGGCGGGTCGTAGGCCCTCACCGGCGGCACCGGGCCGTCGTAACTCGTGACGGCGACCAGCACGTGCGCGCCGCTGGTCGCCTGGGTCAGCGGCGAGGTGGCGACGTCCCTGGTGAGGACGTTGACGTTGCCGTTGACGCAGTCGGCCACCTCCGGGGCGCTGGGGTCGAACCACGCCCCGGTGTGCATCTGCGCCACCCCGGGCAGCAGGACGTCGGTGACGAGCACGCCCGCCAGCAGAGAACCCTGGGCGCTGCGGACGAGCGCGACGTCCCCTGTGGACAGTCCGCGTGCCGCCGCGTCGGCGGGGTGCAGCCGCACCGGCTCCCGTCCCGCGATCTTGGTCGACTGGCTCGCGTCGCCCATGTCCAGCTGGCTGTGCAGCCGGTGCGTCGGCTGGTTGCACAGCAGGCGCAGGTCGAACTCCTCGGTCGGCTGCGAGGGTTCGAGCCATCGCGCGTGGCCTGCCACGGCGGAGACCAGCTCGATCCTGCCGCTCGGCGTGCCGAGGGGCGCTCCCGTCCGGAACGCGGCGAAGACGGGGTCGCGGTAGGGCTCCTGCGGCAGGTCGACCCCGCCGTCGCGCCAGAACCGGTCGAACGGCGGCGCGAAGGCGGGGCGCCACTGCTCGTAGATCCGCTCCAGCCACTGCCCCGAGTCCAAGCCCTCCGAGAAGTCCGCGCCGAGCCGGGACGCCAGCTCGGTGTAGATCCAGAACTCCTCCCGCGCCTCCCCGAGCGGCGCGGCCACTCGGGGCATCGACCGCAGCCTGCTGTCACCCGCCCCGGCCGCGATGTCGTCGCGCTCCAGCGTGGTGGCCACCGGCAGGACCACATCGGCGTGCCGCGCCGTCGGCGTCCAGTGCGTCTCGTGCACCACGAAAGTGTCCAAACGCGACAGAGCTTTCCGCAGCCGCCGCAGGTCCTGGTGGTGGTGGAACGGGTTCCCGCCGGCCCAGTAGGCCAGCTCGACCTCGGGCAGAACGACCTGCCCGCCGTTGTACGGGATCTCCGAACCGGGATGCAGCAGCATGTCGCTGATCCGGGCACACGGGATGAAGTCCGGCACCGGGTTGACCCCCTGGGGAAACGTCGGCAACGGCGGTCCGGCCACACCCACGCCGTAGTCGCCCATCGACCCGAACCCGTGCGCGAAACCACCGCCCGGCAACCCGAGCTGGCCCAGGAAGGCCGCCAGCGTGAGGGCGGCGAACACCGGCTGCTCACCGTTCCCCCCGCGCTGCAACGCGTAGACGACGTTGATCAACGTTCGTCCCGACGCCATCCGGTGGGCGAGCGCGCGGATCCGGTGCGCGGGCGCCCTGCTGATCGACGACGCCCACTCGGGCGTCTTGGGCACACCATCGGTGGAACCGAGGACGTACCGCCGGACCTCGTCGGCGCCGGTGGTGTGCCGGGCGAGGAACTCCTCGTCCGCGAGCCCGTCGGCCACCAGGACGTGGATCAGCGCGAGCAGCACGGCGGTGTCGGTTCCCGGCATCACCCTGATCCACTCGGCGTCGAGGTCGGCGAACGCGTCGTCGCGTTGCGCGGACAGCGACACGACCGACGTGGTGCGCCCGACCTCCCGGGCGCGCTCGGACGCGGTGTGCCGCGCGTGCCCGCCCGGCACGACCCACGTGTTGGACCGGCGCACCCCGCCGAAGGTGACCAGCAGGTCCGTGTGCTCGGCGATGTCGGCCCACGACAACGGCCGGTACCGCAGGTCCAGAGCAGCCTGCGCGCCGACGAGGTGGGGGAGCAGCACCGCGCTCGCGCCCCGGCTGTAGTCGTTGACCGACCGCGTGTAGCCGCCGATCGAGTTGAGGAACCGGTGCAGCTGGCTCTGCGCGTGGTGCAGCCTTCCCGCGCTGCCCCAGCCGTACGAGCCTCCGAAGATCGCCTGGTTGCCGGTCCGCGACCGCACCCCGGTCGAGCTCGGCGGACACCAGGTCCAGGGCGTGGTCCCAGCCGACCTCGACGAAGTCGCCGTCCCGCGGGCCCGGGCCTGGCCCGTGCTCGAGCCAGCCCTGTCGCACGCTCGGCCGCAGCACCCGCGAAGGGTGCCGGTTCCCGCTCACGACGTTGCCGATCGCCGGTGCGGCCTCGGCCTCGGCGGACGTCGCGGACACGACCTCCCCGCCCGACACCTCGACGCGGTACGTTCCCTAGTGCGCGCTGGTCTCCACGCCACGACGGTAATCGCGATCGGGCGGTGTCAGAGATAAGACTCCGTGATGGGAAACGATCCCCTTTTCGTCTTGGACCCCTTGACTCGCGCGCTTTTACCGTCGTCGCATGAAACCCACCCGCGCGTTCCGGACCATCGTCGGCCTCGTCACCGTGCTGGCCCTCACCGCGTGCGGGGCCGGTGCCACCGCCGGAGGTGGTGCCGCGAAACAGGGCGGCGGCATCACGTTCCTGATCGACTCGCTCGGCGACACCTGGATTCCCAACAACAGCGCCATCTCCAGCTTCCAGGGTCACATCTGGGGCCACGTCACCGACAAGCTCGTCTACGTCGACGAGAACGGCAAGGTCAGCCCGTGGATCGCGGAGAAGTGGGAGCAGAACCCCACCGCGACCGAGTTCACGTTGCACCTCAAGACCGGCGTGACGTTCTCCGACAAGACGCCGCTCGACGCCGCCGCGGTGGTGGCGAACCTCGACATCTGGTCCAAGGGCGACCCGGCGCGCGGCATCAACCCGATCGGCCTGTTCCCCAAGACCTACGAACGTTCCGAGGCGCTCGACCCGCAGACCGTGAAGGTGTTCTTCAAGGCGCCGACGCTCGGGTTCGTCCCGACCCTGGGCTATCACGGCTCGATCCTGATCTCGCCGAAGACCATCGCGCTGCCCGCGGCACAGCAGGCCGACCTGTCCAACGACATCGGCAGCGGCCCGTTCGTCGTCCAGTCCTGGAAGGAAGGCGACAGCGTCGTGCTGAAGAAGCGCGACGACTACGACTGGGCACCGCCCGCGCTCGGCAAGCAGGGACCGGCGACGCTCGACACGATCACCTACAAGCTCGTCGCGGAGCCGTCGGTGCGCACCTCGGCCGTCCAGTCCGGGCAGGCCGACGTCGCCTACAACCCGTCGCCGCAGGAGCTGAAGTCCTTCAAGGACCAGGGTTTCACCACCGCCACCCCGCGCTACCTCGGGTTCGTCAACGGTTACGCGGTCAACACCAAGGTCGCCCCGTTCGACGATCTGAAGGTCCGCCAGGCGTTCCAGCACGGCATCGACCGCGCCGAGATCATCTCGACCGTCTACACCGAGGACTGGCTGCCCGCGAAGTCGTTGTTCCAGAGCAACGTCCCCGGCGCGACCGACCGCAGCGCGGACTTCGCGTTCGACGCGGCCAAGTCGAACAGGCTCCTCGACGAGGCGGGCTGGGTCAAGGGCACCGACGGCGTGCGCGCCAAGGACGGCAAGCAGCTCGCGCTGACGCTCTACTCCAACCCCTACCTGGCGGCGTCGAAGTCGATCGACGAACTGGTGGCCCAGCAGCTCGGCGAGCTCGGCTTCAAAGTCGGCATCCAGTCCTTCGACGTCGTCACCTACGGCGAGCGCATCAAGCTCAACAGCCCGACCGTGCCCGCCTACGAGATCACCCGCAGCTTCATCGACGCGGGCACCGTGGCCGGCGTGCTGACCGACGCCAACAAGGGTGAGAACTGGTTCGGCCTCGGCCAGAGCGACCAGAAGCTCGTCGAGCTCGCGACCGGCGTCGCGCGGGCGGAGAGCGTCGAGGCGTGGGCGAAGGTGCTCGACGAACTGCAGGGCTACGTGTTGCAGCAGGGTTACTACGTGCCGCTGACGCAGATCGTGCAGCGGATCTACCTGCAGTCGCCGAAGCTCACCGGCGTGATGTACAACGGCATCGCGTACGCCAACTACTACACCGCCTCGCTCACGTCATGACCCGCGGCTACGGCATCTACGCCCTGCGCCGCGTCGTCCAAGCCGCCGTCGTGATCCTGCTGGCCTACGTGTTCACCTTCGTCGTGATCAGCGTGCTGCCCGGCGACCCGGTGACGAACACGCTGCGCAACCCGCAGAACGGGTTCACCGAGGAGGAGATCACCCGGATCGTCTCCTATTACGGCCTCGACCGCCCGGTGTACGTGCAGCTGTGGGAGTCGTTGTCACGCTTCGTGACCGGCGACCTCGGCATCTCGCTGCGGTCGGGTCTGCCGGTCTCGCGGCTGGTCGGCGAGGTGCTCCCGTCGACGGTCGTGCTGGCGTTGTCGGCGCTCGCCGTCGCGGTGCTGCTGGCGTTCGCGGTGGCGTTCGGCACGCGGTACCTGCCGGCGCGCTACGGCCAGGGCCTGCTGCGGGCGTTCCCGTCGCTGTTCCTGTCCGTTCCCAACTACGTGATCGGCCTGCTGCTGATCAACGTCTTCGCGTTCCAGCTCGGGCTGTTCCGCGTGATCGACGCCGAGGCCGCGTTGCCGACGTTCTTCGCGGCGGTCGCGCTCGGCATCCCGGTCTCCGCGCGGGTCGCGGAGGTGCTCATCGCGAACCTCGACCACGAGGCCGGGCAGGAGTACGCGGCGGTCGCCCGGTCGCGCGGACTCGGCCAGACCCGGCTGTTCTTCCGCCACCTGCTCAAACCGTCGTCGTTGCCCGTGGTCACGGTGATCGCGCTGACCGTCGGTGAACTGCTCGGCGGCGCGGTGATCACCGAGAAGATCTTCGGACGCACCGGCATCGGCAGCCTCGTCGAGCGGTCCGTGACCACGCAGGACCTCCCGGTGCTGCAGGCGGTCGTGGCGCTGGCCGCCGTCGTGTTCGTCGTCGTGAACCTGCTGGCGGACCTCGTCTACCCGTTGCTCGACCCCCGCGTGCGGACGCGGGACAAGGAGGCGGCGACGTCATGACGTTCACCCTCGCCAAACCCACGACCAGGGTTCCGCTGACCGCCGCGCTGTCGTTCGGCGTCGTCGGGGTCGTGCTGCTGTGGTCGCTGGTACCGGGCCTGTTCACCAGCCAGAACCCCGCGGTGGGCGTGCCGGCCGACAAGTTCCAGGCGCCGGGCTTCGCGCACTGGTTCGGCACCGACCACCTCGGCCGCGACCTGTTCGCCCGCGTCGTGCACGGCACCGCGTCGTCGGTGAGCAGCGCGTTGATCGCGGTCGGCATCGCCGTCGTCGTCGGCGGGCTCGTGGGACTGGTCGCGGGCTTCGCCGGCGGCTGGACCGACACCGTGCTGGCCCGGCTCGTCGACGTGCTGCTCGCGATCCCGGAGTTCCTGCTGGCGGTGATCGTGGTGAGCGCCCTCGGGTTCGAGACGACCAACGCCGCCATCGCCACCGGCGTCTCCGCGGTCGGCGTCTTCGCCAGGGTCATGCGCGCGGAGGTGATCAAGACCCGGCGCGCGGTGTTCGTGGAGGCCGCGTACCTCCAGGGCGGCGCGTGGTGGCACGTCCTGGTGCGGCACGTGCTGCCGAACGCCTCGCGCTCGTTGCTGTCGCTCGCGGTGCTGCAGTTCGGCTACTCGATCCTGATCATCGCCGGGCTCGCGTTCCTCGGCTACGGCGACCCGCCGCCCGCCTCCGACTGGGGCCTGCTGATCTCGGTCGGCAAGGACTACCCGCTGTCCCCGTGGCTGGTCTACGCGCCGGCCCTCGTCATGATCACCACAGTCCTCTCCGTGAACAGGATCAGCCGATGGCTACGCAGGACCGACTGACCCTGCGCGTGGACGACCTCACCGTCGCATATGGACACAACGAGGTCGTCTCGCACGTGAGCTTCGACGTGCGGCGCGGAGAAAGCCTCGCCCTGATCGGGGAGTCCGGGTCCGGCAAGTCGACGATCGCACGATCGGTGCTGCGGCTGCTGCCCCGGAACGGCCGGGCGAGCGGTGTCGTCGAGTTCGACGGCCGGGACGTGCTGTCGATGCCGGAGCGGCGGTTCCGGGCGCTGCGCGGGCGTTCCATCGGGTTCGTACCGCAGGACCCGGGCCATGCGCTCAACCCGGTGCGCACCATCGGTTCGCAGGCGCAGGAGGCGGCCGCGCTGCTCGGGCCGGCGTCGAAGGCCGAGCGGACGGCGCTGGTCCTCGACACGTTCGCCCAGGTCGGACTGGACGATCCGCGCCGCGTCCACGACTCCTACCCGCACCAGCTGTCCGGCGGCATGCTCCAGCGCGTGCTGATCGGGCTCACCGTGCTCCCGCGTCCTGCCCTGATCGTCGCCGACGAGCCGACGTCGGCCCTGGACGTCACCATCCAGAAGCGCATCCTCGACCTGCTGTCCGCGCTGCGGCAGGACCTCGACATCAGCCTGTTGCTCATCACCCACGACCTCGCCGTCGCCGCCGAACGGGCGGACTCGCTCGTGGTGCTCAAGGACGGCGTGGTCCAGGAGTCCGGCGACACCGCGACGGTGTTCGCCGCGCCCTCGTCGGCGTACGCCCGCCGGTTGCACGCGGATGTCCCGGCTCTCAACCCCGACCGCTACGAGCACCTGCGCACCATCCCGGACACCCGTGAACCCAAGATCCAGGTCAGCGGCGTCACGAAGTCCTTCGCGGTCGAGGGTGCCCGGCTGACCGCGGTGGACGACGTGTCGTTCACCGTCGGCGCGGGGGAGACCCACGCCTTGGTCGGGGAGTCCGGCTCCGGCAAGACGACCACCATCCGCCTGCTGCTGGGCCTCGAGTCCCCGGACAGCGGGAGCATCACGGTGGCCGGCGAGCAGGTGACCGGCCGGTCGCTCGGCGAGCTCCGCGCGGTCCGGCGCGACCTGCAGCTGGTGTACCAGAACCCGTTCACGTCGCTCGATCCCACGTGGACGGTCGGCAGGCTGGTCGGTGAGTCGCTCGACCGCTACCGGCTGGGGACGCGGCAGGAGCGCGCCGACCGGGTGCGCGAGGCGCTCGACGCCGTCGGGCTGAGCCCGGACCTGGTGTCGCGCAGGCCGTCCGCGTTGTCGGGCGGGCAACGGCAGCGGGTCGCGATCGCGCGCTCGCTCGTGCTGCGGCCCGGTGTGATCGTGCTGGACGAGCCGACCTCGGCGCTGGACGTCACGGTGCAGGCCGGGATCGTCGAGGTGCTGCTGTCGCTGCAGGCCGAGCTGGGGCTGACGTACGTGTTCGTCTCGCACGACCTGGCGCTCGTCCGGCAGCTCGCGCACTCGGTCTCGGTGATGCACCGCGGCCGGATCGTGGAGAGCGGCCCCGTGAAGACCGTCTTCGACTCGCCGCGCGAGGACTACACCCGTGCGTTGGTCGAGTCTGTTCCCGTCGGTGCTGGAGGACTTCGATGACGCTGACCCGCCTGGGCTTCAACACCCGCGTGTCGTTCGACGACGACCACGGTCCCGGACGCGGGCTGCGCGACGGGATCGCGCTGTTCCGGGCCGCCGAGGCGCTGGGCTACCAGTCCGGCTGGGTCTACCAGCGGCACTTCGACCACTACCTGTCGTCGCCGCTGCCGTTCCTCGCCGCCGTGGGCCAGCACACCCACCGCATCCGGCTCGGCACCGCTGTGCTGCCGATGCGCTACCAGGACCCGATCCTGCTGGCGGAGGCCGCCGGGACCGCCGACCTGCTCGTGGACGGCCGCCTGGAGCTCGCCGTCGCCACCGGTGCCAACGCGGCGTTCGACGCGGTTTTCGGGGCCGTGGGAACGGATGCGCGCACGGAGGCCCAACGCAGACAGGAGCGGTTCCTCGCCGCGGTCGGCGGCGAGACGCTGCACGTCGTGGACGGGCCGGCACAGGGAGCCCCGCCCGGTACCGAGCTGAGGGTGACGCCGCACAGCCCTGGGCTGCTGTCGCGTGTCCGGCAGGGCGCGGCGAGCCTGTCTTCGGCGGTGCGGGCCGCGGAGCTCGGCATCGGCCTGATCACCGGGACCGTGCTGCACGACCTGGCCGAGGGGGAGACGTTCGGCGAGTACCAGGCGCGCATCATCGGCGCGTACCGCTCGGCGTGGTGGGAGAAGCACGGCACGACACCGCCGCCCGTGGCCGTCGCCGCGTCGATCCTGCCCGGCCCGACCGCGGAGCTGCGCGAGAAGTACGCCGCCTACGACCTGCAACGCCGCACCGAGGGCATGGCCGCGTCCCGGCCGAAGGGGGCACTCACCCCGGTGATCACCGCCGACCTCGCGGCCGGACTGCGGATCAGCCCCGTCTTCCACGGCACACCCGACGACGTCGTGGCGGCGGTGCTCGCCGACCCGGGACTGGCCGCGGCGGACGAGGTCGTGCTCTTCCTGCCGCCCGCGTTCGGGCTCGCGGAGAACGTCCGCCTGCTCACCGACCTCGCCACCACCGCGGCGCCCGCACTGGGCTGGGCGCCGGCGGCCTGACGGTCACCCTCCGGTCTCGACCGGCCGTGCCGGGTCGGACGACCACGCCGACCACGAACCGGGATACAGCGCCGCGTCCACCCCGGCGACCGCGAGCGCGGCGATCTCGTGCGCCGCGGTGACACCGGAACCGCAGTACACACCGACGTCGGAGCCTGCCAGGTCCGCGAACCGGGCCCGCAGCTCGTCGGTCGGCAGGAAGGCGCCGTCGCGCAGGTTGCCCGCCGTGGGAGCGGACCTGGCGCCGGGGATGTGCCCGGCACGCGGGTCGACGGGCTCCACCTCTCCCCGGTACCGCTCCGCCGCGCGGGCGTCGAGCAGCACACCCTTGTCCGTCAGCGCGGCGGCCTCGTCGGCGGTGAGCGTCGGCAGGTGGCCGCCGGTCAGCTCGACGTCACCGGGTCGCACCTCCTCGTCCCCTGTGGACACTGGGAAGCCGCTGTCGCGCCAAGACCTGAGTGCACCGTCCAGGATCCGCACGTCCTTCAGGCCGGCCCAGCGCAGCAGCCACCAGGCCCGAGCGGCGGACGTGCCGCCGTTGTCGTCGTACACGACCACCGGTCGGTCCGCGGTGACGCCCCAGCGGCGTGCGGCGGCCTGGAGGTCCGCGACGTCGGGCAGGGGATGCCGCCCCGCGGTGCCGCCGAGAGGCGCGGCGAGCTCGACCTCCAAGTCGACGTAGACCGCGCCGGGAACGTGCCCGGCCCGGTAGTGGTCGTGCCCCGCGGGATCGCCCAGCGCCCAGCGGACGTCGAGCACCAGCGGCGGCCCGCTCCCGTCCAGCAGCTCGTGCAGCTCGGCCGGCGTGACCAGCACGGCACGGCGCCGCAGGTCCGGCACCGTCGCGAGCAGGTCCGCGTCGTCGAGACCGCCAGAGCCGACCCCGTCCGCGACCGCGCGCTGCACGCGTTGCGCGAAAGCGGCGTTGTACGGGGCGGACCGCCCGGACAGCCTGGCCTGCAACACGATCTCGCCGTTGAGGTAGTCGGTCTCGGGCGCGCCACCGCGGTGCAGGCTCTGCCAGGTCGACCCGCCCTGCCGTTCGTGGCCCGGAATCGGGTGGACGACCACGGTCTCGGTGACCCGGCCCGGCGTGAGGCCGCGGACGCCGAGCACCAGTTCGGCCTCCTGCCGGGTGATCCGCGCGGCGGCGTCGCGCAACGCGCTCGGCGGGTAGAGCGCGCCCAGCGCGTTGGCGGTGTTGGAGATGAGCTTCGCGGCCTTCCACGGCCGGACGTCCTCGACCACCTCGACGTGGAACCGCGCCGCGGTCAGGTCCTCGGCGATCACCGTCAGCCTCGGGTGGTTCCCGCTCGGGTAGGCGCCGAGCCAGAACGCGCCCACGACCGGGTCCGCCGGGGACACGACCTCGCCGGGGACCAGGTGGCTCGCCGGAACCCAGACCACCGCGCCGAACACGGTGGCGAACCGCCGCAGCGCGACCCGTTCGTTCTCCAACCCGTTCTGCAGCACGACCACCGGCAGCTCCGACGCCGCCGTGCCCGTGCCGACCGGCCGCCACGCCCAGGCCCGGACGACCTCCTCGGTGTCCTGCGACTTGGTGGCGAGCACCAGCACGTCGTCTTCGTGCAGCTCGACCTCGTCCGGCCCGCTCACCACCGGCACCCGCACCACGTCGGTGCCGCGCGGCGTCACGTAACGCAAACCTTGCTCGCGCAACGCTTGTAGGTTCGCCCCACGCGCGACCAGGAGCACCCGACGCCCGGTGGTGTGCAGTTCGGCGGCGAGGGTGGCGCCGACCGCGCCACCTCCGATGATCACGTACCTGGTCATGGCACTCCCATGTGGACAGACGGAGGCGTCGTGCGGGAAAAGCCTTGTCCTGTCACGGTGAGCAGGCAAGACCGACCAGATGCTGAGACCCGCGCGCCGTCAGCTCAAGACGATCGTGCCGAACGCCTCGCCGGTACACGGCGCGTGTCCTCGGAGGCCATTGTCGCGACGCTGAAAGTCGCAAACGACGAAGACTTCTGCAACGTCGCCATGAACGGTGCCGTGATTCCGTGTCACGAGGCTGGTTGTGCGTCGTGCGCGGCTTCCTGCCCGTTCATCGGTTGTCGTAGTCGGCGCGAGCAGCGGTTATGTCCGGCAGGTTCGTGATGCTCCACTCGAGCAGGGGCGCGGTCGCCTCCCGCAGGGTCCGGCCCATGGTGGTCAGTTCGTAGCTGACGTGCGGTGGCATGACTTCGAGGACCGTGCGCGTCAGGATTCCGTCGCGTTCGAGGTCGCGCAACGTCACGGTGAGCATGCGCTGGCTGATGCCGTCGACGGCTCGCTTCAGTTCGGTGAACCGACGCGGCCCGTCCTTGAGCATGCGCACGATCAGCAGCGCCCACTTGTCCCCGACGATCCCGAGGACTTCGCGGGCCTGGCACGGGTCCTGCATGGTTACCTCCTGAGAACCGGGGCACCGAAAAGTGCCGTATTGCCCGGTGCGCGTCGTGCGGATCACGATGTTCTCGGTTACCAAAGGGTACCGAGGCACGAGGAGGAACCGCACGACCATGGCTACATTTCTGCTGGTACACGGCGCCTGGCACAGCGGGCAGGCCTGGGACCGCGTGGTTCCGCTGCTGGAGTCGGCCGGACACCGGGTGCTCGCGCCGTCGCTGACCGGCTACGGCGACAAGGCACACCTGCTGAGCCCGGAGGTCGGGCTCGTCACCCACGTCGACGACATCGCCGGCCTGATCGACGACGAGCGTCTCGACGACGTCGTGCTCGTCGGCCACAGCTATGCCGGGATGGTCATCTCGGGGGTCGCCCAGAGAGTCCCGAAGCGGATCGCGCATCTGGTGTTCCTCGACGCGATGGTCCCCGAGGACGGCGAGTCCGCGGTCGACGTACTCCCAGTCACCAAGCGGCTCCTCGATGTCGCCGTGGACGGCTGGCGGGTTCCGCCGATGCCGGAGCAGCCGCCGCCACTCGGCTTGTTCGGCGTCACCGATCCCCAGGACGTCGCCTGGTTGCGCTCGATGCTGTCGGACCACCCGGCGCGATGCCTTCAGGAGCCGGTCCGCCTGGACGACCCTGCCGCCCGCGCGATCCCGCGCACGCACCTCCACTGCGTCGAAGGTCAGCCGGCAGGCATCACCCGGCGACCTGTCCCGGAAGGCGAGCGGGTACGGGAACTGCCGACCGGCCACGACTGCATGATCACCATGCCCGTCGAGCTCACCGGGCTGCTGATCGAGACGGCCCAGAGGCCGTGATGATCGCCACGTGCTCGGCCTTGGAGAGGGCCGAGCCGTCCGGTTGTCGCCGGATTTGCCCAGGAGACGGCGCAGTGCGCGTCCAAATCGGTGGCCGGCGGCTCCTGCTGGTCCATCGACGGCCCTGGGTATGATGTCCGCAGCGGTCCGGCAGGCGTCTACACACCATCTTGGCGGTCAGCCGACGACGTGCGTCGTGAACAGCACCAGCCCCACCGCGAGGAATCCGATCGCCGCAAGGATGCTGCGGATACTCAGGTACGAGCTGTCCAGGGCGGCGCTGTAGAGCAACGGCGGTGGCACCAGCACCAGCCGTGCCGGCCAGTTCAGCCGGCGGGCGACGGACGTGACGACGAGCGCCCGAGGGGCGCTACCGCCTCATCATCGACGTTTCGCAGGTGACCTACTGCGACTCCAGCGGCCTCAGCGCACTGGTGCGCAGCCGGGCAAGAGCTGGCGGGATGACGGGCTCGCTGCGCCTGACGTCTCCTAGTCCGTCCGTTCGGCGACTCTGGGACATCACCGGTCTCACGCGCATGTTCGAGCGCTGAACGGCGCCGCCGTCCTGCCCGCCGGGTCAGTCTCGATTCGGAAACGCGAAGCTGTCCCCGCGCTCCACCACTTGGACGTCGAGCCCGGTCCTGCGCCGCGACACCTCCGCGGTGAAGTCGGACAGCGGTGACTTCATTACGCCGTACTCCTCGTAGTGCACCGGCACGGTGACGCGCGGGTCCAGCAACTCCATCAGGTCCGCCCCCTGCTCGCCGTCCATGGTGAGCAGGACGCCGAGCACCTTGGTGCCGCCGAGGTGCATGACCGCGAGGTCGATGCCGTCGAAACGTTCGCGGATGGCCCGCAGTTCCGGGTGCACGAGTGTGTCGCCGCTGAGGTAGATCCGGAACGGGAGGACGCCCGCCGCCTCTCGGTATTCGAGCATCGTGCCCATGACGGGAGGCAGCAGGCGTCCCAGCGGTCCCAGAGCATGCCTGCCGGGCAACGAGGTGATCGTCAGCTTGGCCGCGCCGCTGGACATCGTGGTCGTCTGCCAGGTGCGCAACGGCGTCGCTTCGCGGAACCCGCGGCGCGACAGGCGTTTCGCCGCGTGCGGGGTGGTGAGCACGGGCAGGTCGTGCGGGAGCTGCCGGCTCGCCACGCGGTCGAAGTGGTCGCCGTGGAAGTGGGAGAGCAGCACGGCGTCCAGCTCGGGCAGGTCGGCGATCTCGACGGCCGGATCGGTGAGCCGGCGCGACACGATGCCCTGACCGATGTGCGTCCACTGACCTTTGTGGAGGAAGTTGGGATCGGTCAGGAGCGTGAACGGCCCGAGCCTGAGCACAGTGGTGGCGTTGCCCACGAAGTGCAGCGAGCCGCGCATGCCGGTTCAGCCCCTGTCCGGGTCGTCTGCGGCCGAGTAGTCGGAGATGCCGACGTTGCCGGTCGGGTTCGGTTCGGGATGCGCGGAGCCGGATCCGCTCCGCCCCGGAACGGTGTCGGCGTCGTCCGCGTCGGCCTCCGCCAAGGACGTGCGGCTCGCGTCGTCGTAGTCCTGCTCCTGTTGCTGCTTTTCGTTGTTCATGCCGGTCGACTACCCCAGTTCCACGCAGATGAACGTGTCCACGCGGGCATCAGGGATGGAAACGGAACGGACGCAGTCGTCCTCTTTCTTCTTGAACGACTAGTAGCCGCGTGCGCCCGTCCCGGTCGTGAACCACTTCGCCCAGGCCGGCACCGCGACGTGCTCACCTACGAGCGGCGGGTCAGCTTCCGCACCAGCGTGACCGCGATCGCGACGGCCAGCACCCACGGTCCGGCCACGATGACCGGGTCCAGGACCTGGTGCTTGACGTCGGACCGCTTCTGGCCGATGCGGGAGGAGAAGCCGTGTCGGGAGAACTCGCTCAGCACCCCCGTCTCGGTGACGGGATTGTCCGGCCGGGCGGTCAGGAACGAGCGCAGGTGGCTCTCCCACGCGTCCACCCGGTCTGCGGCCAGCAGCAGGAGCCAGTGCGCCGCCCGCCCCTCGCTGAACTTCCGGTAGGCGAGCCGGCGGATCACTCCGGACACCCCTTTGGGCGGGCACGAGGTGCCGAAAACGGGAGGGAGGAACTTGTGCTCGATCGAACGTTCCCGCGGCCACTTCTCCGGTTGGCGGTCCGGGAAGTCCCAGTGCGCGCCGGTCCGGTCCTCCTGCCACCGCAGCTTCGGCACCGACGGGCGGTCCTTCGAATCCAGGTCCGCGCCCCAGCCCGGGATCCTGGCTCGCAGCTGGTCGGTGGACTCGGCCAGTGGCGGCTTGTCCGACGTGTAGGTCATGGCGGTCGTCTCCTTCAGGCGGCGTTGGGCACGATCAGCGGCTTGATGCAGCCGTCCAGCTTGGCCGAGAACATGTGGTAGCCCTCGGCGATGTGTTCCAGCGGAATGTGGTGGGTGACCACGTCGCTGGGCTTGAGGTAGCCGTTGCGGATGTGCTCGAACAGCCGCGGCCACTGCCGCTTCACATGGCACTGGTTCATCCGCAGCGTCAGGCCCTTGTTCATGGCGTCGCCGAACTTCACCGCGCTGAACATCGGGCCGTAGGCGCCCACCACCGAAATCGTGCCGCCCTTGCGGACCGAGTCGATGGCCCAGTTGAGCGCCACCGGGGAACCGCCCTGGAGCTTCAGCTTGGCCGCGGTGACGTGTTGCGTGAAGTTGCCGTCCGCCTCCGCGCCCACGGCGTCGATCGCGACGTCCGCGCCGAGGAAATCAGTGGTCTTCTTCATGTGCACCACGACGTCGTCGCACTCGGTGAAGTTCACAGTCTCGGCGTGGGCGAACGCGCGAGCCTTGGCCAGGCGGTACTCGAGGTGGTCCACGACGATGACGCGACCGGCGCCCATCAGCCAGGCCGCCTTCGCCGCGAACAGGCCGACGGGCCCGGCGCCGAAGACCACCACCACGTCACCCTCGACGATGTCGCCGAGCTGCGCCCCGAAATAACCGGTGGACAGCGCGTCCGTGAGCAGGACGGCATCCTCGTCGTCCATCCACTCCGGAATGACGGTCGGCCCCACGTCGGCGAACGGCACCCGGACGTATTCCGCCTGGGCGCCGTCGTAACCGCCGCACGTGTGGGAGTAGCCGTAGATACCGCCAACGGCCGTGGCATTGGGATTGACGTTATGACAGTTGGCGTACAGGCCACGTGCGCAGAACCAGCACGTACCGCAGAAGATGTTGAACGGCACCATGACGCGGTCGCCGGGCGCGAGATTGCGCACCGAAGACCCGACCTCCTCGACCACGCCGATGAACTCGTGCCCGAACGTCATGCCCACACGCGTGTCGGGCATCATGCCGTGGTAGAGATGCAGGTCGGAGCCGCAGATCGCCGCCATCGTGACCCGCACGATCGCGTCGTTCGGGTGCTCGACGACAGGCTGGGCTTTCTCCTCCACGCGGACTTTGTAGGGACCTCGATAGACCATCGCACGCATGGCGTCTCCTTCAGACCGTCACTTCGGTGGTCACCGACCGACGCAACGGGGGGCCACCGCGAAACCGGCAGGTACCCGCTGTTCCGGTGAATAACCTGCCGCGCGCAGGCGAACACCGGTCGCGGTCGGTGGTGGAGACCCTCCGGCGTGACCCACTCCCGCACCGGAGTCGTCGGAAACGATGAGGACGAGGTGCCGGTCCTCATCGCCTCGATCAGTGGCCACCAAGCGGTGCGAAATGATCCGCAAGCAGGTCGAGAGGTGACCGCGGACGTCACGGTCACCTCTAGTCGCGGGCCTCGTCAACGAGTACGAACCTGCCGCAGCCTGAACCGTCCCCGGTCTCGTGCCGTCCGCTGTCGCTCGGGATGCGATGGGCTCAGCCGGCGCGTGGAACGTCACGGGCATCGTGGTGCCGTCCTGCTCGACGATCCGCACCGCAGGTTCGGGGAAATCGGTGGACACGGTGATCTCCACTGGCCGCCACACCATGTGCCGCAGCACCAAGGGATACCGCGCGTCGTCGTCGTCGACGACGACGATCGCCACGTCGTCCTTCGTGTCGTACGCGGCGTAGTTGAACGGCAGCCGCTCGACCTCGGGCTGATCGCCGATCGCCCGGTCGAGCACCTCGATCGTCACCATCTTGCCCTTGACCTGCGCGGTGACCTCGTCCAACGCGCCTTTCCAGTCATCTGCCGCCAGGATCACCCACCCCGCTTCGTGTCGGCTGATTCCACAGCCTCATACCTCCCGGCACCTGTTGTCTTCGACCTCGGAGGTCAGGCCGGCGGCCAGGAGTTCACCCCACCACGGCGGGTCCGACTCGACACGAGGTCGCCCTGACGCCTGTTCACCCGTCCACCTCGTGTTCCGCGAGATGGGTGCGGTGCTTGCGCGCCGCACGCGCCTGAACCGCGCGTGCGGATTCGGGCCAGCCCTCAGCGGGCTCGATCCGCACCGACCGGATGACCTCGTTCTCGTTCTCGTAGTCAGCCAGCGGCAGACCGCGCAACGCACGCAGCACGTCCTCGTCGGTTGCCTTGTTCTCGGCGTGCTCGACCAGCTGCTCATTCGCGAATATTGCCATCCGCCTTGAATTGCGTGGACGTATTTTTCGGCACGTACAGGGCCTTGCTGGCGTCTGCAGGCGGCTCGACCCTGTAGGTCTTCTGTATGCATATTGGCAGTGAGGCTGATGTTTCCATCAAACACGCGGCCGATTTGGCTAATTTTATGTCCGAGGTCGGAGTTGGCCCCTGCGCCCATGTGCTCTACCAGCAATTTTCGCTGAATCCTTATGACTTACAGACCCGCAGTCTATGTGTCAGGCAGTGTGGCGGGCGTGCCGCAGTTCGCGGTTCAAGGGGGGACTTGAACCCCCACGTGTGGCAAGCGTGCGCAGTTCGTGTGTTCATGCGCTATTGGATAGCTTGAACCCAGTATAGAGGGCCAGTCTACACTAATCAATCTTTCGGGCTGGTCTGTATCGGCTGGAGCAAGAACTTTCGCGGTGACCTGTTAGACAGCGTGCTGATCTGGAACCAGGCCCATCTGTGCCAGGCGCTGCACGAGAACGAGTGGCACTACAGCGAGCGCCGAGCCCGCCGATAGCTCGCTGGCGCACCACTCCCTGCGGGGCTGGCCCCATCCTGGCGAACCCGCTCAAGATCCAACGCCACGTCATAGACCGACATGATCTTCTCGGCTGAGTCATCCACAAGTGTCGCCATGCACCTACCTGCATGGACGTAGTTTTCGGCACGCACAAGCTCACGGAAACGCAAATCGCGTCGACGGCTGACACCGTCAAGCCTCAGCAGAGGCACCGAACCTGAAGTGGGTCCCAGGCGCCGTGTCAGCATGTCACCACGGATCTGTAACGGTCGTCTCCGCGAGGTCGACTAACTGCAGGGAGGGTTGGATATGGTGCATTGGGTCGCCGCGCAGAGTGTGTCGTTTACAGATGCTGCATCGCTGCTTGCTCCGCCTATAGGATCAAAGTACGGACTCAACATACGCGAAGTCAATTTGAATCTTCTCCTGCATTTTCCGCGAGCAGCCTCGGACTCTGGGATCATCGAAATGAGTTGGGCGAAAAAAGATGCAGAGCGCATAGCTGAAAAGATGCAACTAAAAAGATTGACAGCGCAACACCTGCTCTCTCTGTGTCCCAAGCCTCAGTCTGGTCTGAAGAACCTTGACGTCTGCCAGACTGGCGGGTCTACGGCCAAGCTAATATCGGAAAACCTGCACTACATCGGTGTCCATCGGTCAAACTCTGAACACTGGGTCCTGCGTGATCCGTTATCAGGAGCTATCTACACGTATTGCTGCGTCTCTCCGGTTGGATTTGACGGAAAGCGTCAGTCGATAGAAAGCAAGCTTGGGTGTCAAGCTGGTGAGATAGCGATGATTTCGCGAGTCTACTCATTTTTGCCTGGCATAACAAATTCGATCTCCTATCTGCTATCGCGGGTTGCAAGGAAGTCGTCATTGATTGCCAAGTCCAGATGGATGATTACGACAGTGGATCCAAATCTGGGATTCACGGGCGCTTCCTACGCTTCCTGTAACTGGAAATTCCTGCACTGCCTTCCTTCGCAGCCGTATGCTTATGTCGCTGGAGATTTTGTTACGCACGCCCAGTTGGCGTTAAAGTTTGGTACGTCCGACTATGATGCCCTTAAGGCGCTCCTAGGAACACGGTTCGAGCTGAGTCAATGCCCTCTTCAGGGCCAGCTCCTATTCGGGCGCACTGTGCGACGCGGGAAGGGGAGAGAGTAATGCTTCTAATGTTCATAACTGACGCGCGCCCACGGTATGCCCAGAATCTACATAGCACGTCAGCGCTTCCGCGTGGAGCATGCAATAGATATAGGTACGACAAGGATTATATCGCGCCGAAAACTTGGCTTCAATGGCGCGGCAATGGACTTGTTGGCAGGTCGATACTAATTTCTTATCATCAGGGTAATGACGGTGTGCTGAATTCCGCAGTTGCCGTGCCGGTCCGATTTGGAAAGGTGATCTCGTCTCAGGCGGTAGGTCGCTATGGTGTTATAGACGTTTCGGTCGAAGGATTTGGGGGCGGGCAAGTACCTCCTCAACTTGCGGAGTCTGCGGCGAATCCAGTTTTGGCGCTGGATGGACCGAGATCAGGGCATTTCGTGCTAGAGGTGCCTGACGTTCAAGCGCCTGACCGCGGCGATGATATGAACGATTGGCAAGAAACTGTAACATCACTTGCGTCCTTGGATGCATTCAGAGATGCATCTTTTATCTACTTAGAGCAAATCTGCTACCTGAATGACAATGCTCCAATTTCGCCAACCCTTGCGGGTCAGTATATAGTGCGATCGAATAGTTCGATTGAGGTTGTGCTGCATGCGATCGCCGCGCCAAGGTCCATACCTGCCCATAAGTATCGCTTACAGGTAGACGAGTCTTTACTTCGAGTGGCGCAGCCAGCTGATCTCCAGTTCGGCCACAAATTTAGCACCGAGCGCATTATTATTGAATGCAAGGGGCGTAGACGTAATGAGCTGTCGTACATACAGCTAGTGCCAGATGGAGATACTATCGGCCCACAATTGAGACTTTCTATCGGATTTCGGCAAACCGTCACGCATCGTGCGCTCGACTTTGGTTTTCCTGGCATGGCGGCGGCTCTGGCCGCATCAGCCGGCCTTGTTCCTCCAGGTGCTCCACTATGGATCCGAATACTAATGGTTACGGTTGGTAGTGCTGGTATTGCGATCTCGACGGCGAGGCGTCGCCCGTAGCTGCATAGCGTTGGGCGCTCGGGCTACTCAGACACCATGTGGTGCTGGGAAACGGAGCTGGCCGTGCGGATCTGCTGGAACGCCGGATGTTCTGATAGCTGGGATTGCCGGTATCCATCATGGCGCAGATCCATGGCGAGTTGGTTCGGGTTGGTCATCGTCTGGTGCCTCGACGGTCTGGGAGATCTCGAACCGCGCTGGCATCGATCCGGCGCCGCGGCGATATGGTCCGACCTGGCGCGAGTTTCTGACCGCGTAGGCCGAGGGGATCATCGCGGCGGACTTCTTCCACGTCGACACCGTGCTCGGCGCACGTCTGTACGTGCTGGCGTTTCTTGAACACGGCACCAGGCGCTTGCGCATCACCGGTGTCACCGCGCATCCGACGCGGGAGTGGACGGTGCAGCAGGCGAGGAACCTGGCCGGAGAGCTCGGAGTGCGCATGGCGTCTCTCCGCTTCCTGCTGCGTGACCGCGACGGTAAGTATGGCGACGCGTTCGACGCCGTATTTGAGGCAGAGGAACTGCGAGTGATTGCGATTGCGCCGCAAGCTCCGCGGATGAACGCGCATTGCGAACGGATCATCGGCAGCATTCGCCGTGAGATTCTCGACCACGTTCTCATTCTGGGAGAGTGCCATGCGCGTCAGGTACTTGCGGCATACCAGAAGCACTACAACAGGCACAGGCCTCGCCAGGCCCGTGACCAGCTACCGCCAGACGTTCACGAGTATCCGGCAGCGGCGCATGATCTTGACGGCGCTGGCCGTCGACCTATCCGCACGCGGATCCTTGGTGGGGTGATCAACGAGTACCGATACCGCTTGAGCTGCAGCGATGACTTTCCGAGCGGTACACGATCGAGAAAAGGACGTCGTCGGTTCTGGTGGGGGAGCGGAAGGAGGCCGCGGCGTGGGTGACGTTGTTTCGGCCGTCCTCCGGGCCGAGTTTCGTCTCGGGCTGACCTGATCTACGTGGTGGCCGTGGGCCCGACCGCGACCGCTCACCCTGCGCGGGCGGTGTCGGTGATCCCGGCCTGGAGCGTCGACGGCCGCTCACCAGGCCTCAGCTACCCCGACAAACATCGAGCTTGATCGCGCGTTGCGGCTCGAGGAGGCGTCGTGCTTGGTTCGCTGACTACCTTGTCGAGCGGAACAGTGTCAGTGCTGAGGGAATCTGGTGATGAGGCGCTCGACCATCTCCTGCGCGACGGCAGTAGCGGAGCGGGTCAGGTCCCCGATCGTCAGCGACTCCTCGGCCTCGATGCGGATGTTCTTCGTGTTCGACATCGACATCGAGGCCGAATTGCTGGTCAGGTCACTCCGGTGTCCGATGCGAACCGAGTTCGTCGGTTCGATGCCGATGGCGGGTGCGAACTGGTCCGGCAGTGCGTCGTCAAGCTCGAGCAGCAGGTGAAGCATGGTGGCGATGTCCGCTGCGGCGTCGTCTCGGATGAGCACGTTGCCGATGGTCGCTTTTGGCAGTGTCCGCCAAGCCGAGCGTTGTCCGTTGCGCACGACGGCGAGGCTGGCGCCGCTTCCGGTGCGCGGGTCGTAGTGGCTGACCTGTGCGATGTCCTCGGTCAGGCGATTCTGCACTCCCTCGGTGTCCGGGGCCAAGCCGTGCTGTCGTATCGCGGAGGGAAGGCGGTCGCCGAGCGTGCGCAGGCGGCTTGAGGGGATGCGGGCAGCGTCGGTGACGGGAGCCAGGTGAAGCTCCACCGTTGCCGACCAATCGGGTAGCCATTGGTTGCCCACGGCCATGATTTCCGTACGCCACATGACCGGAACGGGCGTCGGCAGCACTCGCCACTCTGGTTCGGTAGATGCGGTCTCGTGAACGGCGGGGGCGGGGTGTGGTGGCAACTTCGGCAGCTCGCCGAGCGGTGGACGCGATACGCGGGGTTGGCTTGTGATGAGGCGGAGCAGGGTGTCGATGCCGTCCAGGGTTAGGTCTTCGACGCGGTAGTGGCTCAGTGCGTAGGGGCCGACGAAGTCCGGGAGCTCGTCGATGGTGCCGCCGGGGAGGACGACCGGCAGGATCTTCTTGGTCCACTTCGGCCGGTCGCGCTGGAGGAGGTCTCGGATGACGGTCATCTCCGCCTGGACACCGCGGTTCTGGTCGGCAGGCGCGGTCCCGTCGCCGACAGCCTTCATTCGCGGCGAGGCAACGATGATGACGAAGTCGGACTCCGTGACAAGGCGGTGCGCCCACTCGTTCCAGTCCTGCCGGGTTTCCTCCGCGTACTGGTCGATCTCCGCATCGACGCCGTAGGACCGGAGCAGGTCGGCGAGGCTGCGGACGGCATTCTTGTGTGCCGGCGAGTCCTGGGCGTACGCGATGAAGACCTTGGGGTGGTGTCCGGGAACGGCGCTCACGCCCGAAGGTTACGTGGCGTCGACGGTTCTCTTGCGCAACGACGCAGGGAAACTCGACGGGTCGGTCCGGGACGCGGCATTGCGGCGGTTGATCTGGACAACCGACCTGGTCGACCTCGCCGACCGACACCTGGTGATCGAGGCGGTGGCGGAGGACGAGTCGGCCAAGCTCGAAGTCTTCCGCCGGGTGAACGAGGTCGTCATCTCCGACGAGGCCATCTTGGCCACCAACACCTCGTCGATCCCGGTGATGAAGCTGGCGATGACCACGTGGCGCCCGGCGAACTTGGTGGGAGTGCACTTCTTCAACCCTGTAACGGTCCTGGATCTCGTTGAACTGGTGCCGTCACTGGTCACCAGCGCCGAGCCCGCGCAGCGCACCAAGGAGTTCACGGAGAAGCGCCTGGCGAAGCGGGTGGTCCGAGTACAGGACCGCGCGGGTTTCGTGGTCAACGCCCTGCTGGTCCCCTACGTGCTCGACGCGATCCGCATGGTCGAGTCCGGCTTCGCCTGTGGGGTGCCAGAACTCTGCAGCCACACGCTGACCTGCGGTGATCAGTTCTGTCATCCTGCGGGCATGATCGTGGGCGTGGCGCTGCGCTGCGACTGCTGTATCTCGTCTTTGTTCGGCTCGGTTCTCGCGGAAGCCGGCATTGATGTTGTGAAGATCCGGCCGAGGTGTTCGCGGGCCAACTGCCACGCGGAACGGTTTGTCGGCACTGTAAGGCGAGAGCTCACCGACCGGCTGCTGTTCGTCAACCAGCGGCACCTGACGTCAGTGCAGTACCCGCTACGTATCCCACTACAACCCGATCACCCGACCGGAGACCCAGGCTGTAGATCCGGATGTCGTCGTCGGCGAGTGCTTGGCGGCCTGATTAACAAGTACGAACCTGCAGCGGCTTGATCCGCAGGTCAGGCCCGTTGAGCCATGTTGTGGCACCCCACAGGGACGAGGTAACGCAGTTATTCGCGCAGGCGCCGGACCGCCCGACCTGGTCGTGAACAGTCAGCGCCGCCGGCCTGCTCCGGCGCTGAGCCGGTGTGCCGCGGAGGCCTTGACGATTCCGAGTGCCATCGTCGCGAACACGATGTCGTGCAACGGCTTCTGCGTCATCCAGTACAGCTGGCCCAGCAGCCCGTCCACGGTGAACGTGACCTTCTGCCGGTACCGCGTCTGCTCGTCCTCACGGTCGACGCGCATGTCCAGCTCGGTGTGGCCGGGCATCTTCATGTCCGCCCTCAGCACGAGGTGCCGGGCCTCGTAGTCGCGGTGCACGACGGTCCAGAAGTCGATCACGTCGCCTGCGCCGACCTCGGGTGCCCGGTAGAGACCGATTCCGCCAAGCAGGTGGTCGAGCGCGCCGCAGACCGTCCACACGAGAGGAACGGTGTGCCAGCCGTCCTTGCCGCCCAACGAGTTCACCGTGCGCCACACGTCCTGCGGTGACGCGTCGGTCAGCACCGTTCGTTCTTCGCTGTACACCTCGCCGTCGGTGTCCTCGGAGTGCGAGGTGGTCGCGGCGCGGATGGCGTTCTCGATGCTCGTCACGCCACCGGACGGAGAGGGCAGCACCTTGGTGGCGGGCCTGCCGGTGGCCGTGAGGTCGTGGTCCAGCGAATCGAACAGCGGTTCCGCGACCGCCGCCGACACGGGCGTCACCAGGCCGGCGACCTGCGCGGCGAGCTTGTGCGACCACAACGGTGCCGGCACCGGCAGGCGGACCGGCAGCCGCAGCACGTGCGCGCATCGCTGCACCAGTTCGAGGTAGGTGATCAGCTCCGGGCCGACCAGGTCGAACACGCCGTCGACCGGTTCCGCGAGGTTCGCCGCGGCCACCAGGAAGTGCACGACGTCGCCGACCGCGATCGGCCGGCTGGCGTTGTGCATCCACGACGGCATCGGCACCCACGGTGTGAGCCGCGCGGTCGACCGCAGCAGCTCGAAGCTCGTCGAACCGGCACCGATGATCATCGAGGCCTGCAGCACGAGCGCGGGCACCGTTCCCGCCGCCAGCACGTCGCCGACCTCGGCGCGCGAGGCGAAGTGGGAGGAGGGGGAGTCGGGACGAGGCCCGCCGACGTAGACGACCTGCCGCACTCCCGCGTCCGCGGACGCAGACTCCAGCACGGCGGCTGCCCTCGCGGTCGACGGCGGCGAAATCGGGGCGGTCCAGCGAGTGTACGAGGAAGTACGCGACGTAGACGCCTGCCAATGCCTTGCGCACGGCCTGGGGATCGGTGGCGTTACCGACGTGTGCCAGTGCGCTGGTGGGGAACCTGGCCGTGTCGGTGTGGTCGCGCACCAGCACGATGACCTCGTGGCCGTGGGCGAGGAGTTCGGGCACCAGCCGCGATCCGAGATGCCCGGTCGCGCCCATCACCAGGCACGTCATTCGACGTCCGGTCCGGGCAGCAGGTCTTCGTCGCGGTGGGTCACAGGTGTGACTGCCCACTTTCGGGCGAGCGCAATCGTCCGTTCACGAACGAGGGACGGCGCGATTGCCGGAACCAGCCCAGCCCTGCTTGACCGTCCACGTCGCGCCCGGCATGCTAGCGCCGAGCTGGGCCGTCACCGACTGGGCGGAGATCGTCAGCCTCTACGACGTGATGCTCCGGTTGTGGCCGTCCCCGGTGGTCGCGCTCAACCGCGCCGTCGCGGTCGGCCTGCGCGACGGCCCCCAGGCCGGACTCGACGCGCTGACGCCGTTGCCGACCGATCCGGCCCTGGCCACCTACGGCTACCTCAGCGCCGCCCGTGCCGACTTCCTGCGCCGGCTGGAGAACTGGCCGCAGGCCGCGACGGCGTACGAGGAAGCGCTGACCCTGACCGGCAACGAGGCCGAACGCGCCTTTCTCGCCGGACGGCTGGCCGAGGTCGCGCGCCACCTGTGACCGCGGTGACTTGAGACCAAGTGTCGTGGTCCTCGTCCCACAGGCCGCGTGTCTGGTGTGGTGCGCCGGTTCTCCTGATCGGGCCGGACTGACCTCGCTGAGAGGCACGCAGCGGGTGCTGGAGCTGACTGCAGTCGGTGGTAACGCTGTAGTGGATTTCGGCTCCGACCACCTGCGGCGGCTTAGCCATGCTCACGAGTCCAGAACTGCCGCCGGGCCCGGACGTTGTTCGACGGGAACGTGGACCGGTCGCTGCTCGACTCGGTCATGCCCCCGGTGCTCGACGCGCGGATCATGGACGACGGGCAGGCCAACGTAGGGGACAGGTTCACGAGTTCGCTGGTTGGTAGACGCGCTACGACGGCCTGTGCCACGTCGGCGCGACCAAACCATTGTGGCGCCGGCGATGCTGGACTTGCAGGTTGAACTGACAGTCGACCCGCGCACCCCTCCTGACAGCACTGTCGTGGACGGTGACGCCGTGAACCTGACGTACGCCAACCCGTAAGGAATGAGCCGGCGTCACCGTTAGCTCCGGTCCATCATGGACACCCGATGGCCGCTCGACCATCCGGGTGAGGTTATGTTCTTATCTTGGCTAACGATCTGTTTTGGTCCCACACTTCTTGTTGAGGTACCGAGCACACGGCAAATCGCAGTGGGTATGCACGGCCGCCGGGTATCTCCGCCATCCTCCTCAACGCCGCGCGGGTTGGGGAGGCCGACACCCACCCGTCATGAATGCGTCGGCGGAGGCAGCTGATGAAGGACGAAGAACACGTGCTGGACGATGAGCCCGAACCTAAGCGTGGAGAGGAGCGAAACCAGCCTGTAAGGAGTTCCCCGTTGAGGCATGTCGCCGTCTTGTTCGCACTCCTTGTCCAGGTCGCCACACTGGTCGGTGAGATCAGCGATCTGTACAGGTGACGGAGAGGTGGCATGCGTACCCCGATCGTGTCAGCTGTTGAGCTCCGGTGGATTCCGGGGGAGAGAGAATACCTGCGTGAAATGAACCCGCGGGTAGCAAGCTAACGCGGATTGTTTGTTCAAGTGGGCATGGATAACTTGCCGCCAAATTGGAGGCCAATCACGCAACTGTGGTGATACGCGGCCGCAGCCGTTGACGACGCGGCAAGTGTTCAGCGGGGCCTGGGTTGCGACGAGCATTCGGGCGATGATGGTGCCGCCCCACACTGCGGTTGCCCGCGCGCGGGCAGTGGACGGTGTTCCCTACCGCGATTGCCGGAAGGTGTTGTCGGCTGAAGGTCCGCCCGGTGGGCAGTCGGATCACGACGCCCTTCCGGGCGGTTCGGCGGACCGAAGCCTGGCAGCTAGTGCGGCGCCTGGACCTGGTTGTACCTAGGTAGATCGCGTGGCGAATGGGAATTCCACTCTGCATGGCCTTCACAGGTCTGCGGTACAACGAACATGTGGAGGAGCATGTGCAGAACGAGGTGAGCGGCGATGTTCACGGCACGGTGGTGCAGGTACGTGACATCTACCTGTATCCGCCTGTCCCGACCGCGCTTGCCGGGCTGCCACTGGTCGCCACTGAGTTCACCGGTCGGTCCGCTGATCTCAGCGTTGTCGCTGAGGCGCTGAGCAGTCCTCAGCCCGTTGTGGTGTCGACCGGTCTCGCGGGGGTCGGCAAGACGACGCTCGTCGTCAAGGCCGCTCACAACGCGGTTGCCGAAGGTCGGTTTCCCGGTGGTGTGTTGTTCATAGACCTTCAGGGCTACTCGACTGGTACCCGCGTCGAACCGCTTACGGCACTCTCCGTCTTTCTTGGCGCGCTCGGTGTGCTGCAGGTGCCTGCGTCGCAACAGGAACGGGAGATGGCCTACCGCTCGCGGCTGGCCGGTCACAGGCCGATGTTGATCGTGCTGGACAACGCGTCAACGGCGGACCAGGTCCGGCCGTTGCTCCCGCCGGGAGGACAGCATCGCGTGCTGGTGACGAGCCGTCACACCTTGGGCGACCTGCACGGCGCCCGCAGGATCACGATTGACGTGTTGTCGGCCGCCGACTCGGTCGCGATGCTGGAGAACCTGCTGCGGGCCGCTGACCCGATGGACACGCGGCTGGCGTCAGCGTCGGAGACCGCGTGCGAGATCGCGGACTTGTGCGGACGGCTGCCGCTGGCGCTCGGCATCGTTGCGGCGTTGCTCTCGGACGATCCAGGCTTGCAGCCGGGAGAAGTCGTCGCGTTGCTTCGAGAAACCCGACTCAACGAGTTGCGTTACGACGAGAACCTCGCAGTGCGATCCGCGTTCGATCTCTCGCACAACCGGCTTCCGCCTGCCGAACAGCGGCTGTTCCGGTTGCTGTCTCTCAACCCGGGCAGGCAGATCAGCACCGACGCCGCCGCGGCTCTTGCTGGACAACCGCTTCCGGCCACCAGAAGGCTGCTGGCCGGTCTACGTCGCGCGCACATGATCGAGAACGGGGATCCGCACGGCTGGTTCCGGTTCCACGACCTGTTGCGGCTGTACGCGGCGGAACGCGTCGACAGCGAATCGGACGAGGAGCGTGGGGGCGCACTCGCCCGCCTGGTCTGCCACTACGTCACCGCGGCTGAGCTGTCCGCGCAGCAGCGACCGGTCAAGGAGACCCGCGGGCAGGCCCAACGGTGGTTGCAGACTGAACGCCCCAACCTGGTCGGCGCCGTCGGACTCGCTCACCGGTTGGGCCGCTGCAACGACGTACTTCGGCTCGCGTTCGCGATGGGTACGTTTCTCTTCTATCGCCGCCGCAACGGTGAGGAGGGGCTCGCGGCGTTCGACCTGGCCCTCGACGCGGCGGTCCAGTTGGGTGACCGTGACAGCGAGGCCAAGGCGTTGCGCGGGCTCGGCCGGATCTACCGGGAGATGAACCACTACACCGCGGCGCGCGTGCGGTTTGACGCGGCTGTGGTGCTGAGCCGGGAGTTGGGTGACTCCAGCGGAGAAGGCAGGGCGTTGCACAACCTTGCCGCGCTTGCGAAACAACAGAACAACTTCCGGTCGGCATGGAAGCAGTACCGCCGGGCGCTCGCTGTCTACCGCGACGCTGGCGAGCGTGTCGGCGAGGCGCAGGTCTACTTCAACATGGGCGCGCTGGCCAAGGCGCAGGAGGAATCGGTTCTCGCGTCCGCTCACTTCCTGACCTGCGCCGAGATCTCCGCGGAGATCGGGAGGCACGAGCTGGAGGGCAGGGCGCACAAGCGGATCGCGTTGATCGCCCTGGACGCGGACGACCGCGAGACCGCGTTGAAGCACCTCGATCTCGCCCGTGCTACCTATCTCAATGGCGGGGAGGAACGCCGCGCTCAGCTGCTTCGTCCGCTGTTCCGGAAGGCTCAGCGACGTAGAAGTCCACGCGAACCAAGGTGATCTCTGGCCGGGCCCTCGCGGTTGTGTGCCTCAGTGAGACTCCGGTCGTGTGCAAGCAGTTGCTCGAGCACTCGACCGAACGCTCACCAGTGCGGTGCCGGCACGTACAGGCACGACACGAGGCTTTGGCATTGACTGCAGCTGTTCCAGCGGCCTCCGTTCATGTCGTGGCATCTAGCACAGCGTTGGTGCGTACTGGCCTCTCCAGTAACCGATACAGCCTCGTCCGGCGGACCGAGCAGGCACGCGTCGTCTGGGGGATGAACTCGTGACACCAGTGTTGGCAGAGCGTCGAATCATCGTTGTGGTAGACGTCGCGGAGTTCACCCGTCCGGATCGAACCGTGTCCGACCAGCTCACTGTGCAAAACGGCCTCTACGACGTGTTGAGGAGTGCGTTCAGCGGCATTGGTGCTGATACAGACACGTTCGAGATGGAGGATCGCGGTGACGGCGCGTTGATCTTGATCCCCGCTGACTTTCCCAAGCGACAACTGGTCGAGGTACTCCCGGATCGGCTGGTCGAGGAACTCCACCGGTACAACGCGACGAAACACGGGGCGGCCAAGATCAAGCTGCGACTGGCCTTGCACGAGGGAGAGATCCCTCGAGCTCTTGAGTGTGCTGCCTCCGGGCTGCCAGGTACAGAGCGAACAGGCCCCCGCCACCGACGGCGACACCTGAGACCACCTTGACAACATCGAGCTGTGCAGTGGCCAGATCCTTGCCGGCAAGACCAGCTTTGCCCACCCACCACCAAAGCGCCGCGAACACTGCGCCGCTAACCAGCAAGACAAGGCTGGCGACGACCGGAACCGTCCACTGCGGCAACGGCTTTCGCCTGTGCAGCACGCCCGACTCATCCATCATGTCGGTCTTGTCGTCTGCGGACATGCGGGCGCTACACCCCCTTCGACGGTCATGGGGTCGTCGGATGGTCCCCGTCGAAGACCTTGGCCGCTCTGAGCCTGCGAACAGTCTCGGGATTCAACACCAAGGCGGTCGAGTCGCTGGGCAGGACTACGCTGCCTGGTGCATATCCCTTGAACGTGGTGCTGCGTGGTGACTTCGAGGTTGGCCACTGGCCCGCGGGTTGGGGAACGAGCGCAGGGTTGGCGCGGCGTGTTGTCCAGGCCTGCTCGCAAGCCATGAATGTACCCAAGATCGCGACGTTCACCGATCCGACAACGCCGGCCAGCGTTGTTTGGGAGTCTTCGGTGAGCAGCAACGACGAGACCCCTCGAGCTGACCGGAATCCCAGTGTCTCCGCGAAGTCGGGTTGCCGGGGAAGTGGCTTTGCCACCTTGTCAGCGGCGACCACAAGGTTCATCTTGAGGCGTGATGCGCGGTGAACGCGGTCGTTGCGGCTGAACTGTGTCCACTCAAGCCACCCGTCCGGCCCTGCGTGCCGCAACGAAGATCTGGTGGCGCGGAGGAGAGCTCCCTGCACGTCGTCGGGATCGAGGCTGCTCGCCGTGATCTTCAGTTTTCCTCTCACGTCGGGCCCGGGATAATCGGGTCCGTCTGCGAACGGCTGCAGGTAGCCGAGATCGGCGCGGAGGATGCTGGCCTCGAACCCTCCAACTCCAACGACGACCCCGGCCAAGGCATCCAGGATTGATCCACAGGCGCGAAGGACTCCTGTTTCGTGAGCATGGACCTGAGCGTCTCGGCGCGACGAGACTTCGTTGAAGAACCCGTTAAGCGAGCTTGCCTCTTTGAGATGCTGTAGTAGCGCGGCGTCGGCTTCGCCGCGGATCTCGTCGTGGTCTGCCAGGTGCACGGCCGCAGACTGAAGGTTGTCTGCGACCGCGACGGTCAGGCCGTACAGGTAGTCCGCGATGCCGGTGATCACCACGTCGCTGAGGTTGTAGTTGTGCCACCACAGAAAACCGCCCAGGTCGACGTCGAAGTCCGCCTCCAGGAGCCGTTGCAGGGACGCGGTGGCGTCAAGGGCTTCGCGTACAGGCCGCTCGAATCTCACATTCTCCCTCCCATACCACCAGGCCCTGGTTCTCAGGCGCCGGCTGCTATCTTGTGCTCCCATATCACCACGATGCCGTGGGATTGGGCACGTGCATTTACGTGAAGCAACGCTTCTGGGCGGTCTCGGGCGCTCTTCCCATCACATGTCGAAGGCGGGCGCTTCACGAAGCCCGTCCCGCGGTCGGCTTGTGGGACGGGGCCGACGCTGCAAGCCAAGACCGCCACCAGCTACGACGTACGCATGGGACACGGGACATGCACGGTCGGCGTTGTCCCGCCGTGGCGGCTGGCGCGGTGGCCAGAGGCAAGTATCCGGGATCCGCTAGGGGACGGGACAGCTTCGGCAGCTGCACCTCGGAGGAGCGGGGGGCACGACGTTGGCCTGGTTAGGAGCCTGGAGGGCGGGCGTACGGATGTCGCTAACGCTGAGTGCGCAACGGGGAGCGCGAAGGCATGTAACGGCTGCTGGCCGGGTGCGAACTAAGAGGCAACGAGCTGCGGGGTTGCGCCGTGTCTGACGAAGCCCTATTGGTCGTCTTGTCCGGTCAACTGCCGCAGGAAGGACAGCGCCTCCTCATCCTCGGCGGTGCAGTCGACAGTACGGCCCTCCAAATACATGGACGCGAAGGAGGAGCATTCGAAATTGGTCGTGTTCGGCTGGAACCGTTTGATCAGCTTCACGATGATTGCGGGCCTAATCTGGTCAGCCGCGCTTTTAACGACCGCGTGGAGAACGTCGAGAAGGTTGTCGTTGATCGTCGGTTCGGTCGTCCGTGCTTCAGCCAGGTATTCGAAGGCGTCGATGGGAAGGTATCCGGAGTGAAGTATGTCTAGATGAGGCGCTGAGGCCTTCTCCAGAGATTCGGCGAAGCTCCGGAACGCGTCATCGATCCGACTGTCGTCCGAGTTCATCGTGGCCCACACGAGCACGAGCGATGGCAGCGCCCCGTGGCCAGTCGCCGAGAAGATGTCCGGCAGCAGTTGAACGGGGAACGCGCCGCGACCGATCAGGTCGGGGTGGGCGCACACCATGGAGATCAAGTCAGATGGATGTGCTCCGACGCTTTGATAGTCCTCCGGCGTGTGCGGAGCGAGGAGCCCGAGCCCGCGCTCCACGATGCGACGGGGGAGCCTCGTCGCTTCTCGTGCAAGCGCTGCCGCCAGGACTCCACCCGTACGGCGACTCAGCGAGACGTTCGGGCTCAGCGAGGCGAGAACGTCGTCGATGATCTCGATGTCGTAGGGAAACGCACGTCCTGTGCCGCAGGATCCGGAGGCGTCACTGAGCCAATGGCACAAGCTTTCCACGAGTGCCTGTTCCTCGGGATCCGCCGTGATGCCGGCGTCGACGAACGCCCCGCCGGCACGCAACGTCCCTTCGATGACGGGGTCGCCGAGCAGTCGCGCCTCCAGGACCGATGCGTTGTGGCTGACGTTCTGGGGGATGACGTGCAAGGTATCGGTTGTGAGCGTTATGGCGTCGAGGAGCTCGCCCCAGCCCTCGTGATCCAAGCCCGACTTCCACAGGTTGACCGTGGAACGCCAAGCCCTCAGTGGCATGGTGTCGCGTTGAGTGAGCGGACCTTCGAGCGGTGTCTTGAACCCAGGGCTTAGGAGTACTCGCAAGGTGACGAGATTGGCCGAGTAGTTAGCTATGCGGGTGACGACAGTGGCGTTCGCGGGCCTGTAGGTGGGGTGCGGGTCGAGCAAAGCCCTGTCGTGGAAGGATTGGATGAGGTCGTCGAGCGTTGCCAGCACGCCTTCCCGCTCGTCGGCGTTCAGCGCCTTGAACAAGCCCTGTGCGAACTCGATGATCGGCGTGCGTTTGACGAACGCCTGGTGCGAAGTGAGGGCGAACAGCCCGGAGGCGTCCGGCACCACTACCTCGCCGAACGGGTTGGCGGCTTGGACGACGCGTGTGGCGGCCATTTGGACGAGCAGCTTGATCGTGACCTCGGCAATTAAGTACTCGCCAAAGGTCGCGTGCAGGAACTCGTAAGTGCGCAGGGCGCCGTCGTTGAGCGTCGGCGAGTGGATGAAGAAGAAGTTCTCCACCGTGCGGTCCGCGTCGTCGATCAGAGTGTCGAAGGTGGTGCTCGGTCGAGTGGCGCGCGTCGGTGCGAAGATCGCTAGATCCTGGTTGAGCTGCGGTGCGGTCACGTACTGGTGGCCGCGGTTGAACATCGCGAACGCGGCGATGCCCAGCCGCCACGAGTTCTCGACCGTGAGTTTCCTGACGATGTCCGGGGCGAGGGGTTCGGAGCTCTTCTGGCTGACCTGCCGCACCACGAACAGGTTGATCAGGCGGCGATACAGTTCGGCGTTCGACAGGCTCGGGTCGTCCAGCGACGCCTGACTCGGGTCGGCCGCGTAGATAGCGAGCATGAGGAGCAGCAGGGGCTGCCGCGCCAGCTCCAGGTGCTGATCAAGCGCTTCCACGGTGGTCGGGCGGAAGTTCGGAGTGGCCCGGTTCGTGGCGTTCCATGTGTCCAGCCAGCGCTCAATCCGGTCGTCGTCGAACTCCTCCAGCTTCACGATCGGCACGCCGTGCGGGATGCGTGCCCGGTCCGCGACGAGCATCCGGGAGGTGACCAGCACGGCAACCGAGCGGCCGAGGTCCGCCTGATGCTGCTGGAACTCCTGCACCTGCTGGAGGTAGGTCGACTGGTGCACGCCGCTCGCCTGGATCAGCTCGTCGAACCCGTCCAGCAGGATCACCGGCAGGCTGTTCTCGCAGCTGTCGGCGAGCTCGTGCCAGTCGACGCCCTTGCCGAGCACGGGGAGCAGCGCCGTCTCGATCTGGTTCTGCAGGCGGTCTTCCGCGCGAACCTTGCGAAGTTGAACGGTGACCACGGTGAACTGACTGGCCGGTAGCCGGGCCGCGAGGACGTCCATCAGCAGCGACTTGCCCGCACCAGGGTTGCCGAGAATCAGAAGAGGATGCTCGGTGCTCTCAACCCCAGCCAGATGTGCTGCGAGGAACGTGTCCAAGTCATCACGGGCAACTGTTCTCTCCGTCCACCACTTCCTGGAGGACGCGACCGTGGCACCGTCGTAGACCGCGAGTCGGTAGCCGGGAGCGATGAAGCCCTCCTCGACCGTCGGGAACACGGCTGCGACTGAGGACGGATCGATGTTGGATCCGATGATCGGCCTCTTGAGCACCGCCTCGGCGACATTGCGCAGCTTCTTGCGGTACCGCTGACCTACCCCGGCCTGTCCGGCTGAGATCTGGGCCATCAGCTGCGAAAACAGTTCGAGTGACTCGGTGCGGACGGCCGCCAGGTCCCGCGCGAGCCCGGCGTTGTTCTCTTCGATCTTCACGCGTGTCGCGGCGTGTTCCCCGAGCAACGCCCAGATCTGGAACTCGGGGATGGCAGAGGCGATCCCGAGGTAGTGGTGGTAGTAGATCTCGGCGGCTTCCGCGCTCACCGCATTCAAAAACTCGACGGTGTTGATGCGCGTCGGCTGTCCGGTCAACTTGCCGAGGAACCTGCACACGTCGCCGACGGCCTTGGCGATGAAGGAACTCAGTCGTTCCCGGAGGTTCTCATGGAAGCCGCAGGTGGCGCTCGGCAGCGATACGTCCATCGACGTGAGAGCTGGCAGGGCAGAGATTTCTTTCGAGTTCTCCGGCGGTTCCGTGTACAGGATGCGGAACTTCTCGCTGTCGGTGATCGCGAGCTTGTCGAAGTCCTCACCGATTTCTGCGCGAAAAGCGCCGAACACCGACGTCACTACGATGATCGTGTGCGCAGCGGCGATCAGCTCGTGACGGCGGGTTCCCGAGAGACCGGTGAGCTTGTCGGTGATGCCGTCGAGAATCTTGCGGAGGCCGGAGGTGGCCTCATTCTTCGGGTCGACCAGGCTGAGCACGTCGGGCTCGATCGCCCCGCCCACCAGGATGCCGACGCCGAGGAACGTGTCGGCCTTGTCCAGCCACGGCCTGTCGTACTTGCCGAGCACGCGGAGTGCGCCTTCGTACGAGAACAGGGCCGGGCGCGACATCCGTTACCTCCGCAGGGGACTGCAAGATCTACTGCTCTCAGTATGACGCTAGTGCACCCAAACGACTTGAACCGCTCGGTGCCGCCGTTCCCCGCAGGGGTGCCGACGACTCCTCACCGGTCGTTGAAGGCCACCGGCAGCACCTCCGGACCGGCAATCATCGCCCCCGGCGGCGCCCACGTGATCTCGCCCGTCTGCTGGGGCGGGCGAACCCTGTGCGTGCCGAGAAATACACCGATTTCAAGATCTTCACCATGAGGCCGCCGTCGACCGGCAGCCGCCGCCGAAACGCCCCCTGAACTGCAGATCCCGGAACTACGGCTCCAGTCCTTTCGATTTCCTCGTACAACACGAACACCGGCTGCGGCCTCCCCAACTCGGTCGCTGCCTCGAGCTCCAACTCCGTGTAGGACGAAGATGGCCTGCCCACGACCATCGGTCCACAGTGCAGGGCCAGGGGTTAATGCTGGAGGGCACTCACTGGTTCGACATTGACGGACTGCGCTGTTCGGGTGGACGTGCGCCGGGTCTCGTCACGAGCCTGGGGCGTTGCGGTCTCGGCTTTGACCTGAGGAGCAGATGATGGCCGCGCTGACAAACGTCGATTTATTAGCTGTTGTGGCAGACCGCCGAAAAGTGCCGACGCCGGTGCCCGAGGCAGGTGTGCGGTTCGCGTTCTATGGCCGGATGTCGACGAGCGAGTTTCAGGATCCGCAGACCTCCCGAGCGTGGCAGCGTGCGGTGTCGGACGAGTTGATCGAGGGCGTCGGCTCGGTGGTGGAGGAGTTCTTCGACGTGGGGAGGTCGCGTCGCTGGTCGTGGTCGGACCGTCCCGAGGCGTCGGCGTTGCTCGCGGCGGCGGCCCGGTCGGACCGTGTGTTCGATGCGGTGGTGATCGGGGAGTACGAGCGGGCGTTTTACGGAGGCCAGTTCCGCGATGTGGTCTCGCGGTTGAACGAACTGGGTGTCGCGGTGTGGTTACCCAAGGCCGGCGGTCCGGTCGAGTTGGACAGCCCGGTCCATCAAGCGCTCATGGTGTTGCTCGGTGTTCAGGCTCAGCGCGAGGTGGCCCGCGCCCGGCAGCGCGTGCTCGTGGCGATGCGGGCGCAGGCCAGTCAGCAGGGCCGGTTCCTGGGCGGTCGTCCGCCCTACGGTTACCGCCTGGTCGACGGTGGCCCGCATCCGAATGCGAGGCATAGCGGGTGGGGTCGGCGGTTGCAGGTGCTGGCGTCGGATCCTGTGACCGCGCCGTGGGTGCGGTGGATGTTCCGGGAACGTGCGGGTGGTCGTGCGCTCGCGTCGATCGCCCGCGACCTCAACGACCGTGGTGTGTCGTGTCCGTCGAGTGCGGATCCAGGACGCAACTCGCATAGGACGGGCGGGCGGTGGATGGTGACTGCGGTCGCGGCGATTCTGGAGAACCCGCGCTACACGGGCAGGCAGGTGTGGAATCGGCACGGCACGCAGGGGAGGGGCGCTGGAGGCCGGCGGGGTGGTCGTGCCGCAGGCCCGGTGACCCGCAACCCGGTCACGGCGTGGGAGGTCTCGGAGAAGCTCTCGCACGAGCCGCTGGTCGACGATGAGACCTTCGTGGCCGTTCAGCGGATCAGGGCACCGAGGCAGGCCAGGGACGGCGGGGTGCGCGGATACGCGTTGGCTGGCCTGGTCGTGTGTGGGGTGTGTGACCGGAGGATGGACGCTCATTGGGTGCACGGCAGGCCTGCCTACCGGTGCCGGCACGGCTTCAACAGCGCGTCGACCCGGCCTCCGGATGCGCCGGCCAACACCTACGTCCGCGAGGACGTCGTGCTTAAGGCGCTCCCAAGACTGATCACTGAGCGCGGGCACAATCCGGAGTCCAATCTGAAAGCGCAACTCCACGATCTACAGCTAGAAATTACCTGCGTAAGGTCTGGCCTGAGACTAAGGCCCTGTCTGAGCAGTCGAAATCCCGCGCGAATTCACCGACCAACGCAAGCGGCGCTAGCGTTCGATTGGGGATCGAGGACGCCAAAGGTGCCCTTATAAAGCAATTACCCCACAGGGAAATTGCTCCCGTGGGGTAATTCCGTGTCCGAGACTTGAGTTCCAATACGTAGCAAGCTTGCGCAGTTCGTGTGTCCATGCGCTATTGGATAGCTTGAATCCAGTATAGAGGGCCAGTCGGCACTAATCAATCTTTCGGGCTGATCTGTATCGACTGGAGCAAAATTTTGCAGCGACCTGTTCGACTGCGCGCCGATCTGAAATCAGGCTCATCTGAGCCGCGCGCTGCGCGAGTACGTGTGGCACTGCGGCGAACACCCAGCCCACCGATCGCTTGCGGGCGCGCGCCACTCCCTGCAGGGCCGGCCTCATCCTGGCGGACCCGCTCATCTACCGCCTCATCATAGATCGACATGATCTTCTCGGCTGAGTCATCCGCGAGCGCTGTCTGGCCATCGAGGAACGGCGGTGATCGAGCACCACCCGGGAGAGCGACATCTACCGATGACCAAGGTCTCAGGCCTCGTGGTCGGGGTTCACCCGTAGTTCCTGTGCGAGGAAGAAGAGGTCGACATCTGCTCGATCCGCCGCGTCGGCGCAGCGGCTTGCGTCCTTGATGGGCTCGTCGTAGAGGATGACGATGGCTGGTCGAGCCGGCTCGGCCGACCTGTTGCTGGTTGCGGCGAAGAGGAGGTCCTTGAACGAACGTTCAGGGCCCCAGCAGACGTAGCGATGATCGGTACCGTCGGTCGCGAGGCAGTGATACGGCCTTAACCCCTGGGAGCCAGGCTTTACATACCAACCGGTGCCACAAGCTGCGGCAATCACCTCGTGCGGTGTCTGGTGTCGGACTGGGACCAGCTGCGGGTAACGGCCCAGCCCTTTCATCGCGTGGTCGTACTGTCGGGCGACGTCCGTGAGCCAGGTGTACGTGGACGAAGGACTGATGTGGCTGCGCAGCACGCCTCCGATTGCGGGATCGCCCAGCATGTCAGCCAGGTGCCGGCTCCGGTCCTGATCGTCGAGGCTGTCCAGGTGACGGGCGGTGGCCGAGGCGAAGATGGTCGTGATCAGCTCTAGCGCGACATCAGCGGGAAGGACGTCGCCGCGAGCGTTGTCGACACGTTCGATGTCCTCCGCCGAATGGGGATTGACGCGGACGTTCGTGAGCGCCTCCGCTCTCCTGACCAATTCGGAGGGTGTGAGCATCAACAGCCGGCATCCGACTCGGCGGCGGTACTCCACCGCGAGTTCCGGCCGCGGGCCTCGTAGTTCGTTCTTGTTCCTGCACCACCAGTCTTCCTTGACGTCGCTGGTCACCATGAGTGCGTCACATCCGCGGCGCTCTGCCTCACGGAGCAGCTGTTCCCAGACGAGGTAGTCGCCTGCACGCAGTTCGTCGTCGGTCTTGTCCGCGTCGAGGAAGCCAGGCGGCTCCTGAGCCACTATGCGGCGTTGTGCCTCGGTGACAGCGGCGGCGTGGTCCTCGGAGGACAGTGCAGCGCCGACTCGGTTCGCGAGGGCCGAGGCCAAGGTGTCGAGGATCGAGTCGGAGTTCGTGTCGCGAGCGTGTTCGGCCGCGTCCGCGGCGGCTTGTTCGCTGATCGTCTGACGGACAGACTGGAACGCGGCTTCGAGCGTGTCCAGCAGCTGAGCCTTGCGTGCGTCATTCAACGCGATCTTCTTGCTCCATGAGGACACTGCGTTCTCGGCCGATCTGCTCGCCTTGTCCAGCAGGTCGAGCGATTCCTTCGGGCCGTCGCTGATGCGGTCAAGGGTCGGTTCGCGGTTGCGCCAGAACTCCCGCATTACCTGATGGGGGATCCACAGGCTCTCGCCGAGATCCTTCATGACGGCGATGATGTCGCGGCGGGTGGTGCTGTTGAACCGGTAGAGGTTCAGCAGCACGTTGGCGTCGAAGACCACCAGGCCCGAGGTGAGTACGCGGCGGTAGTCCTCGTCGGTCGGTGTGCGGTAGTCCTCGAAGCCTTCGAAGATCCCGCCGGTCGTCGGCGAGTCGGCTGGGTGCACCAAAAACCTCCCGGAAGCTGGTCGCAGGCATGGTAGACGCGTTAGAAGCCTGACTCGCGATGTGGAATATTTCGTGTCAAAGTCCTGTGGCGTAACGGTTCTGGTAGTTGTTGACGATGCACTTCCCGTCAGCAGCTGACCGAGGGGGCACGGTTGCGGGAGCCGCGCAGGTGGTGGCAGGAAGTCGAGGCGAGCGACTGGTCCGCGTTCGCTCAGCCTGTCGACCTTGTCCGCGAGCGTTGCACCGCGGCGCTGGCGGCCCTGGAGGAACTCTCCACACGAGGCCCGATGGCGACTCTCGGTGAGATCGCCGCGCAGGCGAAGGAGGTCGGCTATCACGACCCGCTGCCGGAGAGCGACCTGAGGTCAGTACTGGACAGCCTGGCGAAGTGGGGGTTCGCGGAGCCGTTCCGCGACTACGCGGCGCCGGTGCGGAGCCTGCGTGGGGTGATCGTCCGGCAGGAGGCCTGGGCGCTGACCCGCAAGGGCAGAGGTGTCGTGGCGGCCGTCCGGCTCGCGGTCGTGGACGCGCGGCGAGCGCTGCAGTTGCCGAGTCGGCTGCTAGACGGCGTCGAGAGCACCGTCCGGGCGTTGTTGCACCACGTCGCGAACGACTGCGGAAGGCTGCCGGCCGACCTCAACGACGTCCGGACGCGAGTCGACGAGCTTCGGCGGGTGACGGCCGACTTCTACGCCGCGCTCGCTCAGATGGTTCAGTCCGACGTCACGGACGACGACGTCTTCGGGGCGAACCGCGACAGGGTGATCGAGGCGCTGCGGCAGTTCCCCCGTGAGTACGGTAGGGCGCTGCGACGGGTCGAGACCGCTCTCGACGACCTGTGGGCGGTCGGTTTTCACGCAGTGGTGGAGGCCGCGGTCGAGCACGCCGGACTGATCGACTTCGCCGACCAGCAGCACTGGATCGAGGAGCGGGTTCGCTGGCTCGACGATCTGGGCGCGTGGTTCCAGCCGGACGGCACCGTGCACCAGTTGATCGAGTCGGCGACGGGCGCCGTGCACACGCTGCTCGTCGCGATTGATCGCCGGTACGCGGCTCGCCGCAGAGGTTCGGACCTCGGGCATGATTTCCGTGTGTTGGCCAGGAGCCTGCACGGTCAGGTGAGCGACTGCGAAGCGCGACGTGTGTACGCGGCGGCGTTCGGCGACTGGCCCGCGTGGCACGCGGTGACCCGGGAGACCGAGGAGGACGTGCTGCACGGCACGGCGGCTGGCAGCCGTGCGCGTCACCAGGTCGAGGTGACGTTGCGCGAACACGAGCGTCATGGAAATCCAAGCGGCCGGCCGCGCAAGGTTCTGGACACCAGCGAGGAGCGCAAGTCGGCGGTCATTGACGCCGTGTCACAGGTAGCGCAGCGTCGTCGGCTGACCGCTCTGCTCGTGACGGACGGAGAGGTGGCCCTCGACCACTTCACCGGCCTCTCCGCTGACGCGGCGTCAGTGCTGTTGCGGGCGATCGAGGTGGCTCTTACGCGGCTCGACCCGGTGACCGGGTGCGGGCAGGCGTACGCGGATGGTGCGAGTCTCGAGATCCTGGTTCGCCTCGGCGCACCGGGCAAGGTGGTTCGGCTGAGGCTCGCCGGCGACGGTGTGCTGGCGGCGCCGGACCTGCGCGTGTGGGTCAGACCCGCCGGGGACGTGGCCTCCGGTGACCGGAGTGAAGGCGGGATCGCGTGAACTCTCCACGGGGGTTGGTCCCGGAACTCAGAGACCCGGCGCGCAGGCTGATCGCCACCGGCCGCATCCGGGCCGAACAGGACCTTGAGTTCTACCGGGCGGCGGTGCAGGGACGCCGTGAGCTGGCGGAGTTCTTCCAGACGGAACTGGGCTGGGTAGTGGAGGTAGACGAGTCTGCGGAACTGGTCAGGCTCCACAAGCGCCGCAGCGACGTGCCCGCCGATCGGGGACCGGTGCTGCCTCGGGACGGACGGACGGCGGCACTGGCGCCGAGGGACGTGCTGGTTCTCGTCGTGCTCGTCTGCGAACAGCTTTGGCGTCGGCCGAGGATGAGCCTGCGTGAGCTGATGCAGAGCATCGCCCAGGTGTGCGCGGCCGAAGCACCCGCGGGTCAGCTCCCCACATTTCGCATCGTGGCCTCGGACGGCACCGGGAAGGCGGAGGCGAGAACGAGCCGCGGCAACCTCGTTGACGCCCTCAAGCTCCTGGTCGCGGAGGGGTCGATCACCGTGGACGCGGATCTCGAACGGGTGCTCGGCGAGGACGAGACGGACATGGTGGTGAGCGCGTCACGGGAACGACTGGCGCAGAAGTTCTCCTCGCTGTCGCCGGCGCTGCTGGATCTCGAGAACCTGCCCTTCGAGCGGCATGCCGAGGCGTTGTGCTCGGAAGCACTCGTCGACGACAACGAGGACGAACCGACGCTGGACGCCCGGAGATTCTTCGCGTTGCGCCGCCTGGTCGATGATCCTGCGACCGACCCGTTCGACGGTCGTACCGCGACTCCCTACCTGACAACGCCCGCCGGTCGTGACCGCGCCTTGGAGGTTACCACCGCACTCGGGTTCACCACGACCGCACGCCGCGACTGGTGGGAGACGACCGATCCCAGCGGTGTCGGCACGGCGATCGACTTCCCCAACGGCAGGCGCAACGAACGACAGGCGGCGCTCGCCCTGCTCGACGCGGTGAAACGACGCGCGGAACCGCTGCGCGAACTGCAGTTGTCCGAAATGGTCGCGTTGTTCGAGGACGTGCGGGCGCTCCAGCCACGGTGGGCAGCCGCCTACGAGGATCGCCTGCCGGCGCTTGCCAGGGCCGCGGCGGCGGAGCTCGTCGCGGTCGCGTTGCTCACCCCGGTTACCCGGGACACTTGGCGGCCCACCGCCGGAATCCACTTCTGGCGGGTGGCAGTACGCCGCGGCGCGACGAACACCGAGGAGGGTGGCGATCGATGACCACCACGGACCATCCCGCCTCCAGGCTGACGGCAGTACGCGAAGAACCCGCGGTCGGCGAGCCGGGCACCGCCGGTCGCTGGCAACCGACCCGCGCCGGCGCGGTCAACTCCTGGGCTTGGGCCGACGAACTGCTGGTGTTCGCCGACGGCTGGATGACGCTGACCGGACCAAACGGATCCGGCAAGTCCCTGACCGCGTCCATGTTGGTCACCCTGCTCGTGGACGGCGACACCTCCCAGACCGCGCTCTCGGTGTCCGGGAAGGCCGCGGGAACGCTCACCAGCAGGCACACCGACCGCAACGACCGCGAGGACCGCACCGGCACGTGGTGGCTCGAGTACGGGATGCAGGACGAGACCGGCGGTGAGACGAGCTACCTGACCACCGGGCTGTGGTTGCGCGCGGTGGGCGGGAACCTCCACCGCGCGTTCTTCCTCGCACCCGGCCGAGTCGGACACGAACTCGTGCTGACACACGACGGCAATCCTGTCGGCATCGACGAACTCGCCGCCCAACTCGCCGCGATCGACGGCGAACTGTTCACCTCGGTCCCGGCGCTGCGATCCAAAGCTTCTTCCCACCTCGCCGCAATCAGCGACGAGTCCGGCTATCGCACCGCTGTGCGCACCCAGCTCTTCGCGCCGCTCGACGAGGTGCAGTTCGACGCACTTGTCGGGGTTCTGCGCAGCCTGCGAAGCCTGCGCACGGCGGAGGCGATTCCGCCGGCCCAGATGCGCGCGGTCCTCACCGAAGCGCTGCCAGCGCTCGATCCCGACCGGCTGACCGTGATCGGCGAAGCCATGGAACGCATCTCCGAGCTGGAGACCCAGCTCGCGGACATGCGGTACGAAGCCAAACAGCTCACCGGCACCGACAACCGCTACCAGCGCTACGTCTCGGCCCTGGTTGAGCTGGAGGCCGCACAACTCACCGCCGCCGTCACCGAGTTCGACGCCCAGACACGACGCACCCGCGATGCGACCGGCAAACTGGAAGCCGCGCAACACACGCAGGCCGATACCGCCGAGCAGCTCGACGAACTCAACGCCCGGATCTCGACACTCGAGGGCCGCCGCGAGGCCGCCGACGCTGCGTTGCGCGACCACGCCGGAGCCGAGCTACCGCTGCTTGAACGCCGGGCAGAGGAACTGAAAGCGGAAGCGGCCCGCGCTCAAAGCCGTGCCGAGGAGGCAGAGAAGGACGCTGCGGCGTCGTCAGGACAAGCCACCGAAGCGACCGAGAACGCGCAAGAAGGCTCGGCCCACCTCCTGCGGCTGACCGAGGAGCTTCGCGCGGTGTCCCGCGAGGTCGGTGCGGACGCGGCTCTGGAGTACCTCGCCGAAGCCACCTCGACGCTGACGTCCTCCGGTGGGACGCAGCAGCTGACCGCAGCCGGCCTCGATCAGGCTTGCGGCACCCCGCTGGCCTGGGTGGCCATGCGAACGGACCAGGTGACGCGAGTCGACGAGTCTTTGAGGGTGCACGCGGATGCGCAGCGCCATGAGCAGTCGTGTGCCGAAGAGCTGCGCCGGTGCGAACGCAGCGAAGACGAGATCCGTCAACGAGCAGAACGTTCGACCGCGAGCCGCCAGGATGCCGAAGGACACCTCGTCCAGGCCATCGCCGAGTGGGGGACTCGATCAGCCCATCTCGGTGCCGTGCCGGGAGAACTCGTCGACTCCGCGGATTCGGAAGGAGAACGCCTGCCGCTGCAGCGCATCGGCGCCTGGGTCTCCGCCGCCGCCGACGCGGCACGCTCACGAATCGACGTGTCTGGCCGGCACCGAGCGGCGGACACCGCAGCGGCACTGCGAGACCAGGCTCAGCAGACGCTGATGGCGGCACGGGGTGAAGAGGACGAAGTCGCATCCGCGCTGGAAGAGATCGCCGCAGCTCTTGAGTTCACACGCGACCGAGCACGGTCCGAAGAAGAAGCCGACGAGATCAGGCGCGCGGAGGCCACTCGCTCCTGCGAACAGGAAACCTCGGTTGCCAGAACTGCACTTGCTCAAGCTGAGGAGGCCGCCGCTGACGCTCGCCGCACGGCGGACCAAACGGCTGTCGGCTGGGTGCAGGACCTCCAGCAGTGGCGCGGCTCCACGCGGTTCCTCATTGGTGTACCGCTCCCGCCGCCGGAGCCCGACGTCGATCCGTTCGCGGTCCGCCTCGCAGTGGAACAGACGCACAACGAGGTCAGCGGGCATCTCGCCCTATCTGTGAACGCTGCCAGGGGAGCGTCCGAGCGCGCTTGGACAAGGGTCGAGGAAGTCGAGTCACAGTTGCGCGCCGCTCGTCGCGCTGCGCCCACACCCACAGCGCCGCCCTGGCGGACCCGCGACGACGACGAGTGTGCGCCGTTGTGGGCGCTGGTGGACTTCGCGGACAACCTGTCGACGGACGAGGCCGACCGGTTGGAGGGCGCCTTACTGGTCTCGGGTCTGCTCGACGCGCTCGTGACCGCGGATGGTGTGGCACGGACCGGCGATCTGGTCATCACGGCGACCCTCCCCGCGCCGGGACGCAGCCTCGCCGATCTCCTCCGGCCGGAGGAGGACTCATCCGTTCCCGGGCACCGGGTCGAGGCACTGCTGCGGTCGATAGCCGCTGATCAGGTCCTTGAACACGGCCACATCGGTACAGGTGCCCTCACTGCGGCAGCGCCCGACGGGTACCGGGCCGAGTTCATCGGCCGCACCACTCGCGAACGCGTACGTCTGCAACTCGTCGCCGCCCTGGAGATCGAGCTGGGCGAGGCCTCCGCCGTGCTCCGCGCTGCGGAGGGCGAGGTCGACAGGTGCGAGTCGGAAGTCCTCCAGGCGGCAACGGAACGAGATGCCCTTCCTTCGTTCTCGGCACTGCTTGCTGCTCGTGAGGACGCGCTACGGCTTCGAGACGAAGCGCGCGCGGTGCAGCTCCTCACGACGCGGCGAATCGCGGACGCGGAACAGGAACGAGCCCGCGAGTTCGCCGTACTGGATTCCGCGGCGCTCACCCGCGCATCGGTCATCGACGCCGCCACGCAACGGCTCCGTCACGCGGAAAGAAGCGTCGAACGAGCCGCTCGCAAGAGCGCGGACGCGACGCGCGTCGCGGACGAGAGGCAGGAGCGGGCCGAAGAGGCCGGCCGTGAGCTGGCCGCAGCGAGACGAGCACAGCAGGAGGCCGACGACGAACGTCTGGAGTTCCCGGACTTCGCCAACGTCACCATTGCCACTGCCGACGAGGATCGTCACACGGAGGACCTGCGCCGAGCCAGCGCGGCCGTGCTCACCGCGGCCGATAACCACCGCGTCGCTGGCGAGGAAGTGCGGCAGGCACTGCGCGAACTCAACCAGGCCGCCACGTTGCCCGGCGGCGGCCTCCTGCCGACCGCGTTCGGCCAGCTCAAGGACCACGGGGAGACCGTCGTGCGGCTGGGTCACCAGGTCGCGCTCTGGCGTCAGGCCGCCGAACGCGCGGCCGAGCTCGTCCGGCAGGCGCGCACCGTCGTCAGCACGGCCGCTCACCGTGCTGACGCGGCCAGGAGAGCGAAGGACGAAGCCGACCAGGCGAGGCTCATCGCCATCCGGGAAGCCGCGACCCTGGCCGAGACCCGGCAGTTGCACGGCGCCGCCTACGAGGACCTGCGCACGGCAAGGGAAGAGATCGGAACCACGCTGAGTCGCACCAAGGACGCGGTCCTCGTGATGAGTGGGCGACACCAGCAAGCAGGCGAGACCGCCGCCGCGGCCCGCGCCACCCTCGACGGCATCGCACCTCAGCGGGAGGCCGCCGAACGGCGGCGAGACGACTGCGTCCGACAGCTCGGCAGGCTCGTCGACGAACGCCTCGCCACCGCGCCGGAGGACCTCCGCGACGACATGGGCAGGCCCGCCCACCTCACGGCGGCTCTCAACTGGGCCAGGAGGTTGCTGCAGCACCACGCCGGTGGCACCGACCGGCTGGAAACGCTGCGCCAGGCGCGGGCACGTGCACTGTCACTGCTCGAGACCAGTGCCCGTTCCACCAGCACCGCGCTCGCCCGCTTCGACCGCCAGGTCGTGATGGAGACCATCGAGGGAACGGATTGGCGCCGTGCCGTCGTCGCGGATCCTGGCGCCGGTCGAGGCGAGGACCTGCACGTCGCCGTCGAGAAGCTGGAGGCGACGGCCCAACAGCTTGAAGAGGATCTGCGCGACGACGTGAAGCGCACGCTGAAGACGAGCCTGTTCACCCAGCTCCGGCGGGACATCGTGGTGCGCAGGGAAGCCGCACGCGAGTTGGTGCGCCAGATTCGCGACACCCTGAGCGGAGTGCGCACCGGCGTGGCCGACGTGGGAGTCCAAGTCGACTGGGTCGTCCGCGAGGACGAGGACGCTCAGCGCATGGTCGAGCTGATCGCCCTTCCTCAGTCGGACGAGGTCTTCGAGGACATGTACACCGTGCTGCGCAACCGGATGAACGAGAAGTCCGGTGACTCCTGGAAGGACCGCGTCGCGCACACCTTCGACTACCGCTCCTGGCACGAGTGGAAGATCTCCGTCACCCACGCGTCCTTCACAGGGCCGAACAAGGAGCGGTTCCGCGAGGTCAGCGCGCGCTCCAACCCCTTGGAGACCTTGTCCACCGGTGAGCGCAGACTTGCCACCATGCTGCCGCTGCTGGCCGCCGCGTGGTCGATGTACTCGGGACCGGACTACCGCGGACCCCGGTGGATATCGATCGACGAGATCGACGCGGCGTTCGACGAGCCGAACCTCCGGCAGGTGCTCGCGCTCCTGCGGTCGTGGGAGTTCGATGTGCTGGCGACCGCTCCCTTCATCACACCCATGATCAAGAAAGAGACGGGACGCGTCGTACTGCACGAGGTCGTGACCGCGGGGAAGAAGCGGATCACCGTGCCCTGGCTCTGGAACGGCGAGGGCGAGCCGCAGGTCCTCACGCTGAACCTTGTCATCGACGAGAACGCGTCATGACGGCGACTTTCCTGACGGAACTGGCGCACGACGCGGACCTCGCTCCTTTGTGGACGGCTGTGCACCGCAGGCTCTGCGCGGGCGTCCCGGCGGAGTCCATCGCCTCCGTGCGGGTGGAGAACCTGTCGAGTGCAGGAACTGCGGTGCTCCGATCATGGATCGACACGACCTCTCGCCGCGGTCGCGACCGTTCCGGTGTGAAAGTCGACGGCAGCTCGACCGTCGTTCCGCTCCGCGACGTGCTCGCCGCGATCGCCCTACCCGTCGCCCAGCTAGTTCCCCTGGTCGAACTCGCGGTCGGCCGTCCGGTCGTCAACAGCGCGGCATTGCGACGGCAAGCCTCTACACGACGACGTGATCTGTGGGCCGAGGTCGAGGCCCGGCTACCGCACCTGCCCGGACTCGTCGCACGGATGCGCGCTGCGGGCACCGACGACGTGGAATCGACCCGGCATTTTGTGCGCGCATTGGCCGAAGTCGTCGCGGCCCTGCCGTACCGTCCGCCGACAAGTCTCGCCAAGCTGGCCCACGACCTCGCCGGCGATCCGCACTACTTCGACCTCGACCGCAACACCGGTTCGCGCCTTGTGAGCGCGGTCGCCGAGTGGTCCGGCGAACCCGAACCTACCCGTCCTGACCATGCCCGCGGCCTGCTGGCCAGGACAGGCATCCTGGCAGACCGGCTGTCCTCGACGGTCCTGCTCCACCGGGTACGAGTGGTCGGCGACGGCCCGTTAGATCGCCGTCTGCGGGAAGTAAACACCCCTGTTGCCGTGACCCTGCTTGACCTGACTGTCCACCCGCCCATGTTCGCTGAACAGATCCTCACGGTGGTGGAAAACCCCTCGGTGCTCGAAGCCGCAATGGCTCGCGGCAGTCACCACGCGTTCGCCTGTACCAGCGGACATCTCGGTAGCGTCGACCACGCACTGCTCCAGCTCGCTATCGATCAAGGCGTCGCGCTCCGGTACGCGGGTGACCTCGACGGCCCAGGTCTGCTCATTGCTCGGCAAGTGGCCGAGATTTACGGGGCCACGGTGGTTGCCATGTCCGCCGACCTCGTCCGGCGCGCGGGAGCGGAACCGTCCGCCGTGCCGTTCGTCGGCGTCGACCGTGTCGAAGATGACCTTCGTGATGCCATCACCGCCTCGGGACGGGTCCTGTTCCAGGAACATGATGTCGTCCTGGACGAGCTGCTGTCACCTGACCGTGCAGCAGACCCTGCCGTTTGACCTGTACGGACGTAATTTCGGCACGCACAGGGCTAGTGGAGCGCTTCTTGCATCCGCGCCGAGGACCTCGCTTCTCGTTCTCCACCAGGGTCACAAAGCAACGACGCTCACCGTTGCTCCGGCGATAAGCACGAGCACCGGCAACGCAAACCAGAATCGGTGTGCGGTGCCGGTGACGCGCCTGCTCCATCTGTAGAGCCGTCCTGCCTCGTGACGTTGGTCCGCTTGGCCGATCAGCTCGGTGATCGTCATTGCCTTGCCTTCGAAGAACTCCTCGTCGAGGGCCGCGCGGATGTACATAGCACGCCGCCAGTTCCGCTCGTAGAGCTCGGTGTACGTGGTCGCGAAAGCAACACCGAGCAGTCCTACCAAAATGATGATGACGCCGAGCGGAAGGTCCTTCCGGGTGATGTTCCCGTCGTTGGCAATCACCGCGATCAACACCGACGCCACGACGATCATAAAGTTCACCACGTTCGAGCGCAGCGTCTCTGCGTGTCTGGCATGAGTCCTGAGATCGGTGTACATGCCCCAGAGAAGTTCCTTCCTGGCCTTGGTTCCGTCGGACAACTCGTCAGCCATGCCGTCGCTCCCTCACACGATCCCCATGCAGCCGATTCAGTTGATCACATTCGGAGTCTAGATTTCCCAACGTGGCTGACCGGCCGGGTAGGAGGCGACGATGAGTGAGCTCCAGAACGAGGACGGTTGGCTCGAACAGCTCGAACCGCAGGTCGTCAGCGCGTTGAAAGACTGGGTGTCACACCAGGAGTTCGACCTCTACCACGAAGGCTGGTTCAGCGGCGGACGCAGCGGCGAACCAGTAGGCCGCGCAATGTGCCGCTACAACGACGACACCCGTCAGGTGGTCGTCAAGTTCTTCAAACAGGACTGCCCCGCAAGGATCACCAACCTCCACATCGCAAGGCGGCAAGCCGGGTCCTTCAAACGGCACCTCGCCAAGACCGAACGACTGACCATTCCCCTCTGCGGCGACTGGCAAGCCGTCTTCATGGTGCTGGCAGGCGGAACGCTGCGCGCCATGCGACCACTCGTCGAGCTCGTCGACCGAGAGGAGATCGCACCCGACGACATAGGCGCGATCATCAAGTCGATCGTGGGCGGTTGGAATGAAGGCAAAGCGCCTTCGGAACCCCGCAGCGTCAAGACAGTGCTCGGCGGCATCCTGCGGCACCGCGAGTCCAGCGCGAAGAAGTGGGCCCAGTCACGAGGAATCTCGCTCAAGCGGACCTCGGAGCTCATCAACTGCAACGTCACAGACGTCGACTGCTACCTGCACAACCCCTTCGACCTCCTCACCGGAGATGCCTCACAACGCCAGATCGACCACTTTTTCATCGGCAAGGCGCACGGAGACCTCAACGGCCGGAACATCCTCGTACCTCTGAGCCCAACGGTCGACGCCAACTCGTACGCGCTCATCGACTACGACCGCTACAGTCCCGAGGCACCGCTGGCCAGAGACCCGATGCATCTTCTGGTCGCGCTTGCCCTGCATGAGTTCGAAAGCCTCAAGCAGCCGCTGTGGAGAGGTCTCGCAGAGGTTCTGGTCAACCCGGATCGTGCTCAAGTGAGTTCCAAACTCCAGCTCTTCCGGCAGATCAGCCAAGCAGTCCACAAGATGTCGCTACCGAGCGAGAAGGGTCTGACCGACAAGTGGAGCGAGCAGTGCCTGCTTTCCCTTGTGGGTGCCGGCCTCCTGCACCTCGGACGAGACCTCGACCGCAACGACGAGGACGAGGTGAAGGAGTGGTGCCTCTACCTCGCGGCGCTGGCGACCCAGACCTACATGGACGAGTTCGCCTCCAAGGCGCAAGCCTCCATCAGACCCGCGGTAGACCGCACGGGAAGCACGCCGGACGACGGCATGGTCGATCGCAAGGAGGATGTGGCAGGACTGCACGCCAGGCTGACCAACGGTCCGGGAGGCGTTGCGATCTTGCGCGGTGCTCAGGGCATCGGCAAGACCAGGCTGGTCAACGCCGTGCTTACTCGGCTGAAGGGGTACACACCGCACATCCACCGGCACACCGCGAACCCGATCACTAAGCTCGACACCGGCACTCTGGTCGACTACGTCGCGGCAAGCGCCGGCCAATCCGCACAGAACCAGCAAGGCTCGGCGTTTGTACGACTCGAAGTGGCGCTCAAGGCTCTCGGCGACGCGCCGGTGGTCATCGCGGTGGACTCTGCGGAGAACCTCCTCGATCCCGAGACAAAGCAACTGATCGACCCTGATCTGGACGACGCGCTAGAGGCTCTCGCCAACGCACGGGGCCATCGCGTGACGGTGCTTCTGGTCAGCCAGGAGGAGATGACGTCGCCGGGTGGCGCAGCATGGCCGGTCAGCCGATCATCGATCGTTCTGGACCAACTTCCCGAAGAGTACTTTCGCCAGTACCTCAAGAACCTTGACCACGACGGAACTTGCGATCCCGATGTACTGCCCGAGCAGCGCCGCGCCGAACTGCACGGCAAGTTGCTGGGCAACCCCCGGCTGGCGGAATTGGGACGGGCAGTCGTCTGCGAGGACGGCACAGGGCTGGACCTGCCCGCGCTCACCGAATTGCTGAGCAACCAGGACACCAGGCACGTCCAAGCGTTCCTGGTGCGCCACCTGCTGGACGGAGTCAGCCTGGTGAGGCGCCGGGTCCTCGAGGCGCTCGCGGCCTTCGGTACACCGGTTCCCGCCAGTGCCGTGATCGCGCTGCTTCCGAACAAGCGGCCCGACGTGGTGCGACGCGCTTTAACCTCGCTGACCGCCTCGAATGTCATCCAGACCGTCGACACCGACATGTACACCGTCTCGTCCCACGACGCACGGCTGATCCTTGAGGAGGACTCGGATGCCAACCGCACATTGTACTTCCGCGCCGCTTCCCAGCTCACCAAGCTGCAGATCCTGAATCCACGTCGAGTCGGCGACCTCCGAGTTCACCTCGCTCGAATCAAGGCTCTGTTGAACGCAGGCGAACATCGATCGGCCTACGGCATGATCGAGTATGTCCACGACCTGCTGGCTCAGTGGAACTGCACTTATCTACTCCGCGCCGATCGCGAGGAGCTGAAGGGCAAGCTCGACGATCCAGGTCTGGAACTGGCGAACCACAACGCTCTCGCCGGCATCTACACGTCCCTCGACCACTTCGACCGAGCGTCCGACGAGTTCGGGCGCGCGTTCAAGCTCGCGGAGCGGCTGCATCACGACGTCAGCAAAGTGAAGATCCATTTGAATCTGGCAGCCATGTACCGGCACCAGAACCTGGCCAACGAAGCGTTCAACCAGTACGACTGGGCCCACGAGTTGGCCGAGCGTCTGGACCGGCCGTTGGAACTCATGGGGGCGCTGGAAGGAATGTCTTTCTGCCATCAGCGGTTCGGGGAGTACGATCTCGCCTTCGACTGCGCCACGACCGCGCTCACCCTGCCCGATCGCCTGGGGCTTGCGGGCAGCGCCAACGATCAGCTACTGGCGGACACCCTCCGCGTATCGCTCGCGCTGAAGACGGCCCGATGGCACACAGAACTCGGTAGAACGCCGGAGGCGGACCGTATGCTGTCAGTCGCTCAGACCACCGCCGCCCGGCATCCCGACGGATGGCTGCCAACTTCCTACCTGGACGGACAAGCTGACCTGCTGTACTGCCGAGGCGACCGCCTGCGGGCCGAAGCTGTGGCACACAGCGCCGTCGACAGAGCACTTCAACTCAATGACCGGTTCACGTTGACACGAGCACGCACGACGTTGTCGATGATCTATCTGAGCACCGGTCGGCATCCTCAGGCTTGGGATGAGATCGATCGGGTGCAGCGCAGCCGCCGCGAAGGCCGGTCGCTGCTCGTCCTCGCGCTGCACGCGCTCGCCACCCATCAGCGGGGTGACCGCCTGTCTGCACACGACCGGTTTAAGCTCCTGCTCAGGCAGTCGACCGCACGTACGGACAGCGACTCCCGCGACTTCGCGGCCTGGGACTTCCGCGGCTTCGCACTGTGCGGACTCCATCTCCAGCAGCGAGGCGACCTCGGCGAAGCCGTCATGGCTTTCCAGAAGGCGCGAAGCCGGACGCCCCGGACACCGGTGTTGATTGACCAGATGAGGTTCTTGCTGGCGCAGTTGCACAGCGACGACCTGCAACCCGTGATTGACGCCGTTGGCTGAACGGCTCACAGCCAGCCGCTGGCCTGGGCGTGCAAGATCGCCTCGATCCGGTTGCGTACGCCCAGCTGACTGTAGAGGGACTGCAGCATTCGGAACATCGCTCGCTCCGAGTAGCCCACTCTGTCCGCGAGCTGTGCGACGGTGTCGCCCGCAACTAAGTGGCGCAACCAGGAAAGCTGGTCAGCTGTCGGGAAGAGGGCTGAGTCCGGGGTCGGACCTGTCGCCAGCGCGGCAGTCGCTTCCGCGGGCAAAACGGATCGCCCGCTGGCGGTCACCTCCACCGTCAGCTTCAGCGTCTCGGCGTCGAAGTTTCTGGGCAAGACCGATCTCGCGCCGGCCCGTACCGCTTTGACTCCAGGCACCCCCGACTCATCCTCGAGCACCGCGATGACCAGGTGAGATCTGGTCGGATCAGCTACCAATGCGAGCAAGTCCCAGTCGTCCTCGGTGAGCACACTCAGCAGTACGAGCGACGTACTGGCACGGCGTAACCACGTCCGGACGTCACGCGGTGTCTCCACGGTATGTCCGGCTGCCGACAACACAGCGGCGGTCCCCTGCCGGAACATCGGCAGAGGATCGACCACGGCGATCCGAGCGGCCACCTGGATGACAGACCTTTCCTGGAAGTGTGTGCGTAGATCATCCCTCTCGGGCCTGGCCAGTCGTGCTCGGCAGTCACCAACACGTCGAGTTGCGTCAGGGCCCCGCCCGCTGATCTGTCATGGACCGGCGCACACGGTCATTCCTAGCGTCGATATCCCTGATCTGCCGAAACGCAGGGGGACGCTGATGATCTACGACGACGACGACAGCAGACCGATCCACTACGAAATCCGCGCGAACGACTTTCCCGCACCTGTGCATCCGCCGGCGCACCCACCGACACAAGAGACCCAACGGCAGATCATCGAGCTCGCTCAGCAGCCTGGATGGACGGCGGATGCGGTGCACGCCCACTTTCGCCGCACACGACACGACATCTCGTTAGCCACCATCAAGTGGGTCTTGGCGCAGGCGTCCGCAAGGCAGCGGCGTTAGGGTGCACCGGTCGACCGACCAGAACTCCGCAGCGCTGTACGAACTGCTCTGGCAGCCAGGACTGCGTTTGCCTGTGGGGTACCAGAACTCTGAACTCGCCCGCTGAGCTGCAGTGATCGGGTTTCTGACGTCTGACGGCATGATCGTGAGCGTGGCGCTGCAACTGCTCTAACTCCTCTTTGTCCAGCTCGGTGGCTGGTTGGCTCTGCTTGTGTCGGACGATGTCGCGGAACGACCAGACCAACTCAGACTGCACGACGCCGCTGACATCCTGGACCACCTGACGAGCGTCGTCGGAGAAGAACCCGACGTAGTCCTGTTCGAGCTCGCCTACCGGCCGCTTCTACTGCGAGACCGGGAGACGAAGGCTTTGTACGTGCGGGCGCAACCATTCCGGCGGTGTTCCGGCTCCGCACCGCCGACCCATACTCGGGTGATGCCAGACCCGCCCAGGACGATCAACAAGGTCAGCGGACAGACGATCGGCGCGGTGGTCCAGGCCGAGCGGGTCGAGCGGATTGAGCTGAGTACCGGCCGCGCACGCCCGGTCGCCGTGACCGGACTGCCTCCCGCGGTGCCCGCCCTGGTGGGGCGCCGGGCGCAGCTCGCGCAGCTCGACGAGTTGTTGCGACCCCGCGAATCGACGGAGGAACCAGCGCGCGGCGTGGCGGTTGTCGCCGGGCTCGCGGGAGTGGGCAAGACTGCTCTCGCGCTCGCCGCGGCCCACGGCGCGTGGCGCGACGGGTGGTTCCCCGGCGGTGTCCTGATGATTGACATGCTCGGCTACGACCCTCCCGAGCTGCGGGTGAGTCCGGAGCAGGCGCTGGGAAGCGTGCTGGGCAACGTCGGCATCGCGGGCAAGCACATCCCGGCGGACGGGCCCGGCCGGGAACGCCTCTGGCGATCGGTGCTCGCGGAGCGCGCCGAGGCCGGCGACCGGATGCTGATCGTCATCGACAACGTGTCGAGCGCCCGCCAGGTGCGTCCCCTGCTTCCCGGGGTGCCTCCGCATCGCGTGCTGATCACGAGCAGGCACACGCTCGCCGACGTCGAGGCCGCCGTGCTCATCCGACTCGGGGTGCTGAGCGCGGATGAGAGCGCCTCGCTGTTGTGCCAGCAGCTCGACGGGGCGGTTGCCGGAGACCGCCGAGCTGTGTCGCGTTCCGTGCACGCGCGGGAGATCGCGCGGATGTGCGGCGGACTGCCCCTCGCGATCCGCATCGCCGGTGCTCTCCTCGCGGCCGACGTCGGGCAGCCCCTCTCCGAAATGGCCGGAACGCTCGCGGACGAACGCAGCCGCCTCGAGGAGCTGAGCTACGACGGCAGCTTCGCCGTCCGCTCCGCCTTCGACCTCTCCTACCGCCTGCTGGGGGAGACCGACGCGCGGCTGTTCCGCCTGCTCGCCGCGCATCGCGGCCGGGAGTTCCCGGCGGAGATCGCCGACGTCCTGCTGGGCGAGAGGTCGGGCCCGAGTCTGCGTCGGCTGCACCGGGCGAACCTCATCGAGGCGGGCAGCGAGCGCGGCCGGTGGCGCATGCACGACCTCGTGCGGCTCTACGCGCAGGAACTCGCTGCCGAGGAGGACGACTACACGGCCGTCGTCGAGAAGCTGGCTGGCCACTACCTGTCGTTGTGCGGGCGTGCGCAGCACCGGCTCAACGCTGCCGTCCGGACCTCGCCGGTCGACGAGGAGGTGAGCGATGTGCTGACCAAGGTCGACCTGGAGCTGCAGAACGTGGCCGCCACGGTCACGCAGCTGCACGAGCTCGGCCGCGACGACCAGGTGACCCGGTTGGCCGAGTCGATGTTCACTTACTTTGACCTCCGCAAGTGCTGGGACGTCTGGGTCCATGTCGACCAGGTGGCGCTGAAGTCGGCACTGCGCCGCGGCGACGGGGAAGCGGCGAGCAGGATCCGGATCAGCCTTGGCGTGGCACTGCGGGACCTGGGACGCTTCGACGAGGCGATCGACCTGTTCGGCCAGGCGCTCGCGCACTTCCGGTCGACCGGGCAGCACCGCCGGGAGGCCGAGGCGCGCAACAACCTTGCCGTCGTGCTGCGCAAACGCGGCCGGTTGGACAGCGCGCTGCGCGAACTCGACACCGCACTATCCATCTGGGAGCGATCGGGAGACGCGCTGGGACAGACCCGCGCGCTGAATAACTTGGGGTTGGTCCACTCGACCGCGGGCTCGCACGCGGTCGCCGTCGACTGCTTCGAACGCGCGCTGGAGCTCGCGCGAACGAGCGGCGACGAGAGGAGGAGAGCGAAGGTGCTGCACAACCTCGGCGCGGTGTGCCTGCGCCTCGGCCAGCTGGAGGAGGCCACGGCACACCTGCGGCTCGCCCTGGAGATCAGGCGGCGCCTCGGCGACCGGCACCGGGAGGCCAAGTCGCTCGCCATGCTCGGTACGGCTCTGCTGGACCTCGACCGGCCGGACGAGGGCACCGGCATGCTGCGCCAGGCACTGGTGGTGTTCCGCGGACTCGGAGACGAGCGCTGGGCCGACAAGGTCAGGACCTGGCTAGCCGGGGAAGGCTGATCTCATCGCCCGCAACCACTCCCGGACCTCCTCGGGCGCGGCGGCCTCGAGCACGGGATCGGGCTCGCGGCGCAGGCTGTGCGCGAGGAAGTACTCCTGAAAGGCGTGGTGCGCGAAGCGGAACAGCTGGACCCCGCCCGGCCCGCGTTCCCCGGCCGGGAGCAGGACGCTCTGCACGGCGAGGGCTTCCGGGTCGACGTCGGCGAACCAGCCCGGTCCGCCATCCAGCACGTCGTCGATCGGGACCACGGGCAGCAGCGTCAGCTCTCCCGTCGGTTCGACGGCGATCATCGCGCGTGCGGCGGCCGCCATGAGTTGGAAGGCGCGGTTCTTCGTGCGGTCCAAGGTCTCGGTACGGCCGGTGCGGATCGGGGGACGGGTCGCGTCACCGGTGATCTTGGGCAGGGCCCAGTCGCGTTCGACCTTGCGGTGCAGCCAGTCCGTCATCAGGTCGAGCCTCGACCGCTCCCGCAGGCCTTCCTCGCGGATGTCCTCGATCAGCATGGCCAGGAACAGCGGGCGGCGCGGGATGTCGCCGTACAACTTGCCGTACCCGTCGTTCTCGAGCAGACGGCGGAAGTCCTCCAGGCCGGCGTCGGGGCCGTCCAGCGCGAGTGACCGGTCGACCAGGACGAGCATGCCGGCCGCGGTCCATGGCCGCAGTTCCGTGGTGGCGATGTGCTGCACCGTGTTGGTGGTGGCCGAGATCGCCGCGCGCACCTCGTCCAGGCGGCTGTTCCAGAACTCGGTGCGCACGCTTACCAGCACCGGAACGTCGATCTTGCGGAATGTCCGGAGCAGGTCAAGCAACCCGGAACGGCGTTGCACCAACGGCGCCTCATCGAGGCCGTCGACGATCAGCAGCAGGTCTTCGCCGGGGGTTTTGAGCCTGATCTTGAGGCACTGAGGGGAGATCTCGTCCCACAACTGCCCGACCATGCCCGTCCACCCACCGCCGGTACGGCCTTCGCGTTGCAGCACCGCGGACATGACCTCCGCCAGGTGCATCTTCTCCGAGGTCAGCCGTGCGGCGGGCAGGAGCAGCACCCTGCGGCTGGTCGCCTTCGAGGCCCGCACGGCGAGGGTGGTCTTGCCGTAGCCGAACTCGCCAACGACCAGCTGGATCCCGCGCGTGGCTTCGACCAGGCCGGGCACCGGGTCGGCCACCCCCTCGCTCGGTTCACCGATCCTCTCCAGCCCCCTGTTGGAGAACGTAGCCCGGTACCGCCGGAACGGGACCTCGGTCACGGGGTCGTGGTGCGTGAGGCCGCTCAGCACCTCCGCCGCGCGGGCCGAGTACTCGGAGATCACCAGGTCGCACTGGTCGCTCACCGCCTGCCACACGTGCCGAGCCAGGTCGCGGTAGTCCCACAGGGTCGTCCACGCGACGTCACCGAGCGAACTCAGCGGCCGCAGCGCTTCCGCGACGGCCGCGTTGTACCGCTGGTCGCGATGGTCCCGGTTGTGGACGAACAGGTAGTGGTCGGCCCGCTGCCCGCTCTGCTGGAAGCGCCGGATCAGGCGGACGGAGTCCTCGGCGTGGCTCGTGAACCAGTCCTCCCCGGCACCGAGGTCGGCGAACTGAACCGCGATCAAGAGAGGCTCCCCGTGAGGGTTTCCCTTGTGCGCGAGGAAGAGGCCGGGGACGGTCTCGCTCGCCGTCGTCCGCACCCCACCGCCCAGCCCGCCGAACGCCACGGACAGCATTGCGCGCGCGACGCGGGCGAACTCGTCACCGGGTTCCGCCAGCCGCAGATGGCTTCTCGTGTTTTCGAACTGCTGTCGTTGCCGCCATGCCGACCTGGGTTCGGTCAGTGAGGGCGGCGTGGCTCCGGTCGACGCTCGTGCGCGAGGGACGTCCTCCTCGGCTGACTTGGGCGGGAGCTTCGCGATCTCGTCCGCGCCGATCGTCACCGGCGTGCCCGGTTCGAGCACGCCGAGCTTCGCGAGCAACGCCTTCAGCAGCCGGGCGGCGAGCTGGAAGAACCACCAGCGCTGCTCAGGGGTCAGGGTCGACCGGCCCGTCAGGATCAGCGCGCTGCTCACCTCGGCGGCCTGGAACTGCGCGCGCCAGTCGATCAGGCGGCCGCGCCGTTCGGCCCACCGGTCACCCGTCTTCCTGATCGCCGCGATCGCGTCGACCAGACCGGAGGGAAGCCCGCCCGGGCCCGTCTCCCCGGCGAGGAAGAACAACAGCCGGCGCGCCTGCTCCGGATCGGGGAGTTCGTCGAGCCAGTAGCGGACGACCGACATCAGCAGCGACGCCTGGTCCCAGGCCAGAGGCAGGTCGACCGAGTACGAAGCGAGGTCCACGAGCCGGAACCCGAAGGGCTCATCCTCCGGCGGTGTGCACACGACGTTGTTGACGTGCAGATCACCGTGGACCTTGCCGTGCTGCACGCGGAGCATGGCCGAACCGCTCAGCCGGGGCGCTAGCGCGAAGGCAAACGGGTTGGGCAGCGTGTCCCCCGTGATCTCCAGCCAGGCCGCGGGAGAACTGAGCAGTGCGGGAACGTCGCGCGCCCAGGCCGCGATCTTGCCTCCGGGCTCGATGCGCACGCCGAGGTGCCGGCTCATCATCTCGGCGAGGCTCAGTGACTGCGGGCGGGTGCCGGTCGAGTTCCACTTCTCCAGCAGCGACTCGCAGATCATTCCGCACGCCGTGGCGGCCGAAGGCGTGCCGATCGACTTCTGCACGGGGGCGTGGTCCCGCAGGCCTCCCGCGGCGAGCTCCTGGAACATCACGACGCTGCCGTCGGGACAGACGATCGAGTCGAACGCCAGGCAGACCAGGTGGTGTTCCGCGAACTCCGGCGCGTCCGCCAGTGCCGCCCGGTGGCGGCTCGCCTCGTTGTCCCTGGCGGACTCGGTGCCGAACGTCTTGGCGACGATTCTGCGTTCGGGAGCCCGGTCGTCCTGCTGCACGTGGACGATCGCGACACCGGCGGTGCTGTGCCCGTGCAGGGAGTGATCGACCTCGACGGACCTGCGGTTGACCGCGGCCCAGTCGGCCACGGCACGGCCCGGCACCTCGCCGAGCGCGGCTACCAGCGGTCTGAGGATCGAGTCGTCACTGGGCAAGGGAAACCTCCGTCACGCGGCGTGTGCGCTTATCGTATTGAGACGGCGTCGCTAGGGTTGGCCACCGGGAGGAACCTGTGGCGTCGGAAGACATCCTGGATCACGCGCTCGAACGACTGCTCGGCACCGCCGCGCCCGCACTGCGGGCCGTCGGAGCCGCACGAGGGTTGCGCTGGGAGCTCGACCGCCGGCTGGTGGAGGGACGATCCGGTGCGATAGTGGCGTTCGTGCGCGAAGTGCGGCCCTTGGGCGGTGGCACGAGGCGCGGCACGACGCCCTACCTGATGAAGCTCGACACCTACCCGGACGCTGGGGACGGTGAGTTCGCCCGCCACCGCAAGGCGTTCCTCGACGAGCCCGCCTTCGCGCACGCCTACCTCACGGAACTGGCTCCGGAAGGCCATGATCTCGTGCCGGTCGGCGACGGCAGGTGGATCGTCTTCCAGCGGGTGGCGACGCAGTCGGTGGACGGGTTGGGAGACAAGGAGGAGATCCACGACCTGGACGTGGTGTCGAAGGCGCTCGCGAGTGTCTGCGCCAGCGGCCCAGTCACCACGACCTTGGAACCGGTGCGGTGCGAGCCCCCCGACTTCGTGGGCTTCTGCGGCAGGGTCGTCGACGTCGTGCTGCGGGAGTGGGTGAGCGCGCCGGACCACGAGTCCATGAACGTCCCCGCGTACTTGAAGGCGCACCTGCTCAAACGCACGGACGAGGGCAAGCCGCTCCAGGTCGTCGAGAGTCTGCTCAAGCACGACTGGTTGCTGATCGGAACGGACCGCGAGCGGCAGCCGAACCCGTTCCCGCTCCTGCGCGCGGACGGCCCCGCCGCCGAGGTGATGGTGAAAGCACTGCTCGGCTGCGCCCACGGAGACCTGCACGTGGTGAACGTGCTCGCGCCGCTCGCCGCGCTCACGCCCGGCGCGCCGTTCCGGCTGATCGACCTGGCCAAGTACGAGTCACGCGGGCCGCTCGCCCGTGACCCGGCGGGGTTCCTGCTGCACATCGTCGTCCGGGTGCTGCGGCACTTCGACGAGTCCGCGCAGGACGCGATCAGCTGGTTCCTGTTCTGCGACGAGGAGGAACGAGCGGAGTGGATCGGCGATGTACCCGGATGGCTCGCCGATCTCGCCGAGACCGTCCGGCGGACCGCGGAGCGCTGGGCCCACGGGCACGTCCGGCTCGACGACTGGCGTGCGCAGTGGCGGCTGTCGTTGCTCGGGTGCGCCCTGATCCTGCTGGCCCGCGGTTCGACCCGGGTCGAGGACAGGGTCTGGCTGCTGCGGTTCGCCTCGCGGACCACGCGCCGCGTGCTGGGACCGAAGAGGCTTCCCACGAGCGGCCTCGCGACCGAGGTGACCCCGGAGATGCTCGTGGTCGCACCACCGGTCCCGTCCGGGAGCGAGGACGAGTCGTGGGTGGAGTGGTTCTGCGACGTCCAGCAACGGTTGTCGCGCAAGGCCGCCACGCCTGAGCACCGTCAGCGGCTGGCCGAGCTGCACCGGTCGGCGCTGGCCGGTGAGGACCGCGAGGACCAGTTCCTCGACCTCGCCCGCGAGATCGACCCGAAGCTCTTCCTCACCCGTGACGCCGGGGGCCACGACGGCCTGGTCGACGAAGTCCTTACCTGTCCGTTGGAGGAACACAGATGTGGCAAGGTGGTCCGTCCCCGGCCCGGCGAGGACCTGGCGCGGTGCTCGCTGCTGCCCGGCGGGATGCGGCACGAGTTCTGGTGACGCCGCGGTTGCGCGCGCTCGTCTCACGAGGTTAGGAGCACGTCGTGGGGGAGGACATCGACGCGAAGCTCGGCGTCGCCGCTGGACTCGTGGAGAGGTACCTGAACTCCGCGCGGCAGGACGACACGGATCTGGTCTACGCCGACAAGATCTTCACCGCCGCGCTGGACTCGTGCTCCGCCGGTCGCGAGTCGGTGGCATCGGGGTTCCACGACCACGCCACCGCCCTGTTCCTGCTCTTCCACGACGGAACCGACTGGGCGCTGCTGAAGCGCGCGATCGAGCGCGAGCAGTGCGCGATCGCCCGCGCCGCGCCCGACCACCCCGGCCTGGGCGTCATGTGGGCGCGCCTGGCGGAGATGCTGGAGGCCGCGGCCGCGGGGCGTTACGGCGTCGAGGACAATCATGACGAGCTCGCCGCGATCGTCGGCGCCGCGCAATCGTCCGGTTTCGAGACCGCCCGGCTGCACCTCGTGCAAGCGACGATCGCGCGACGCCGGTTCGACCGCGAGCCGGACCTCGCCGTTCTGGGCGAGGCGATCGACGCGGCACACCGAGCGGCCGAGTCGGCGGGAGAGTTCCTGGTGTCGGCGTTGATGAAGGAGGCCGACCTGCGGCACGTGCGCTGGCGCCGCGCCGATGATCGTGACGATCTCGACGCGGCCGTCGAGCTCCGGCTGCGCGCGCTGGAGGCGGGGCCTGGTCCGGCTCAGCTGTCGGCACTGCACGCGGGGTTGTGCGGCGCCTACCGCGATCGGTTCGAGCGGTTCCTCCAGGTGCGCGACATCGAGCGCGCGGTGTCCTTCGGCCGGCATTCGGTGCGTTCCTGCCCGGAGGATCAGGGCCGTCAGCGGGCGAGCTGCCTCACGAACCTGAGCGGGGCGTACCGCACGCGGTTCGAGCACACCCGTCGGCCGAAGGACCTCAGGCGTGCCGTTGTCCACGCGCGGGCGGCCGTCGACGCGAGCCCGCCCGGCGATCCCGAACGGCCTCGCCACCTGTCCACGCTCACGCTCGCGCTGTGGTGCGGGCTTCGCTTCCGCTGGGACCCGAGCGGTGCGGACGAGGCGATGCGCGCGAGCCGCGAAGCGCTGGAGTTGACCGGAACCGGACGCCACCCGCTGCGTCCCGCGCTGCTGGCGAACGCCGCGAACGTGCTGCGGGGTCAGGTACGAGTGGACGAGGGATCTGACCGACCTCAACGAGTCGGTGGCGATGATGAGATCGTCGGTGGACGCCACCGACAAAGGGGACGTCGCGCGATTCCGGCGCCGTGCCGGGCTGTGCGCGGCACTGTTGCGCAGGTTCGAGAACACCGGCGAGCGAGCGGACGTCAACGCTGCGGTCCGGGAAGCCACGGGAGCGTGGAAGGACGCGCCGGAGGACCACGGCCAGCGGCTCGGTCTGGGCATGAACGCCGGACTCGCGCTGTACCGGCGCTACGAGGCGTACCGGGCCGAGCGCGACCTGTTCGACTGCCTTCGCGCGTACGGTGAGACCGTCGAGGCTACCCCGGCCGACCACCCCGATCTCGCCCGCTGGCGCTCGCAGATGTCCGCTCCCGCGCGAGAGTTGTACCTCCTCACCGGCAACGAGGCGGATCTCGCCCTGGCCGTCAGCTTCGCGGCGGCGGGCGCGCACGGCACCGATGACGGGGGAGCCTGGTTCAACCTTGGCATGGCGCTTTCGCTGGCGCACGAACTAGAGGTGCTCGCCGGCGAGGACCGGAACTGCGGCCGAGCCGCCGAGGACGCCTTTCGGCAGGCCGTTCTCAGCGAGCGGACGGCACCCTGGAACCGTGCGGCCGCGGCAGTGCGGCTAGCGAGGCTGAGCGCCGGCCGCGCTGACTGGGAGGCCGCCGACGCGGCCTACGGCGAGGCGTTGCGGTTGCTGCCCGTGCTGACCGGCAGGGACCTTGGGTGGGACAGCCGCCAGCGTCAGCTGTCCCGCCTGGCTGGCCTCGGTGTGGACGCTGCGGCGGTGGCTTTGCGGCGGCATGACAGGGCGCGTGCGCTGCTGATCCTGGAGCAGGCCCGGGCAGTCCTCATCGGACAGTCCGTCGAGCAGCAGCACCACGTCGCGGCAGTGCGTCGCGTCGACGAGGGGCTCGCGGACGAGTTCGAGCAGCTGGCCGAACTCCTCGGTGCCGACACCGCGGCGGCGAGTGAGATGAACGCCGATCTCGTCACCTTCGCCGACCCCGCCGAGGCTCGTCGTGCTCTCGCCCGGAGGTGGAACGACGTGGTCGACACGATTCGACGCACGGTTCCCGGACAGGAGCGATTCCTCGCCCCACCGGAGATCGGTGAGCTGCTCGCGGCCTGTGCGGACGGCCCGGTCGTGGTCGTGAACGCCTCGCGGCACCGCTGCGACGCGCTCGTCCTGCGGTCGAATCGGATCGACGTCGTGCCGCTGCCGGATTCAGTGTGGGAGGAGGGAAACCGGTGTGCGGAGCGGTTCCTCGAAGCGACCGCCGCGAACGACGACGGCACGAACGGCGTGATCGTCAAGACCCTGGACTGGCTCTGGATGCAGATCGCCGAGCCTGTGCTGGACGCGCTCGGCCCCGCTGTCTCGCGCGTGTGGTGGATTCCCGCAGGAGTGTTGAGCGCCTTGCCGTTGCACATGGCTCAGAGCGAGGACGGCCTGCCCGGGGTCCTGGACCGGGTCGTGTCCTCGTTCGCTCCGACGGTGCGGGCGCTGACCCAGGCTCGGCGCCGTCCCACGACGAGACCGGAGTCGGACCTGCTGGTCGTCGCGATGCCGGAGACTCCGGGCCACAGGTCACTTCCCCGTGCCGCGCAGGAGGCGGCCGACATCGCCCGGCACGTCGACGGCAGGACTACGTGCCTGGAGGACGCCGACGCCGAGACGGTGCGCGACGCGTTAATGCACGCGGCCTGGGCACACTTCGTGTGCCACGCGCTCGCGAACCTCGTCGATCCAGCCGCCGGCGCGCTCCTGTTCGCGCGAGGCAGGCTGGCCGTGCGGGAGATCGCCGCGCTGCCCCGGCTCGACAGGTACCTGGCCTACCTCTCCGCGTGCTCGACGGCGAAGGGGGCGGGGCTGCTCGCGGACGAGGCCATGCACCTGGCATCGGCGTTTCTGCTGATCGGATTCCGTTCGGTGGTCGGAACCCTTTGGCAGGTCGAGGACGACGCGGCGAGGCGAGTCGCCGACGACTTCCACAGCGCGCTGCGGAAGGGGAAGGAGCCCGCCGTCGCCCTGCACGAAGCTGTCGTGAGCCTGCGTGCCGCGTATCCCCGGATGCCCGCGTTGTGGGCGGGTTTCGCGTACTTCGGTCCGTGACCGGACCCACTCCGCCGGGCCGATCAGCTGCCGGTCCTGCCACACCTGCTTCGCCATGTTTTAGTCCAGCACACCGGTGACCCGGCCAACCACCAAGTAACGTCCGGCAACTCCAGTTCCGGCAGCTGCCGATTGTGCAGCCGCGCGAGGCGGGTCACCCACTCGGAGGACAGCTCGAACTTCGTGGTGAGCCAGTGCATGGGTCTGCTGCACCGTTAGGTGACGTCTTGAGTTGGCTCGCCGCGACCGCGAGGTGGCCGACGTCTGGTGTGGCTCGCTCTTGGTCTGTTCGGGTGGAAGATGGACAGGACGTCGTCACGACGCCTCTGGCAGTTGGGTCTCGGTTGTGACCGAGGGAGCTGACTGTGGCCACGTTGACGAACGCTGAACTGGTTGCCGCATTGACGGGACGTCGCCGTCCAGCACCGTCTGAGGAGCCTGGCCTGAGGTTTGCGTTCTACGGCCGGATGTCGACGAGCACGTTTCAGGACGTCCAGACATCACGTGCGTGGCAGCGCGCCGTGTCGGATGAGTTGGTCGATGGTGTCGGCTCGGTTGTCGTGGAGTTCTTCGATGTAGGTGTGTCGCGGCGGTGGTCGTGGCTGGACCGTCCGGAGGCGGCGGCGTTGCTGGTCGCCGCTGCAGATCCTGATCGTGACTTCGATGCGGTCGTGGTGGGGGAGTACGAGCGCGCTTTTCATGGTGATCAGTTCCGTGAGGTCATGGCTCGGCTGAACGCACTGGGTGTCGAGGTATGGCTTCCGGAAGCGGGCGGCCCGGTGGAACTCGGGAGCCCTGTGCATGAGGCGTTGATGGTGTTGCTGGGTGCGCAGGCGCAGCGTGAGGTGGCGCGGGCTCGCCAGCGGGTGTTGGCGGCGATGCGTTCTCAGACGCGGTTGCAGGGCCGGTTTCTGGGTGGTCGTCCGCCGTATGGGTATCGGTTGGTTGATGGTGGTCGTCATCCGAATCCTGTGCATGGTCGGTGGGGTCGGCGGGTGCAGGTGTTGGTTCCGGATTCGGTGACGGCGCCGTGGGTGCGGTGGATGTTCGCCGAGCGTGCTCGCGGTCGTACGGTGGCGTCGTTGGTGCGCGAGCTCAACGAGCGTGGCGTGGTGTGTCCGTCGGGTGCGGATCGCGAGCGGAACGCGCATAGATCGGGGGAGCGGTGGATCGTCCGGACGGTAGCGATGATTCTGGAGAACCCGCGCTACACCGGTCGGCCCGAAGCAGTACAACTGGTCACGGACCTGGTGGACGTGCAGGCGGGCGCGGTTCGGGTGCGCTGCGGTGGAACCCTGTCAGCGAGTGGGAGGTGTCCGAGCGGATCGCGCATGAACCTCTCGTTGATGACGAGACCTTCGTTGCGGTGCAGGGAATGCGGGTGGCGAAGCCTGCCAAGGACGGCGAAGTCCGGTCTTACATACTGGCTGGTCTCGTTGTATGTGGTTTGTGTGGCCGACGGATGGATGGGCACTGGGTTCACGGGCGAGCTGGCTATCGATGCCGGCATGGCTTCACGAGCGCCAAGCGACGTTCCGACGGCGAACCGCGGAACATCTACGTTCGAGAAGACCACCTGCTCAAGGCCCTGCCACGCCTACTTGAGCGGACCGCTGGACCCGTGGAAGAAGGCGCGGGTGAGGAGTTGGTCGATCACGTCCGCGAGCAGCGTCTGCAGATTCACTATGACGATCGGTGTCTTGAAATTCGCTCCGTACAACTAACGTTTGAATCCGTGGAACCTGCTCGTCGCCCAGTTCAGCCAGCGCTTGCGTTGAATTGGTGTGCTGACGTAGAAGTGGCCGAAATATGAATTACCCCACGGGATTCTGTTGAATCCCGTGGGGTAAGAGAATGTCCGAGGACGATCTTGCTCGCTAAGCACACGCCTTACCTAGGCGATCACGGTCGGCGACCCGTCCTGTCCGTCCTGCGAGCACCAGATGTGGGACGGGGTGAGCGGGACGGGCGAACTCTGGTGTCTACCTGGGAAGACGGCCTAATCGGTGACAGTGGGACGGGGGAGCGCACGCCGTCCCACTGTCACTTTTCTGGGAGCGGCGCCGGGGCTCGGTGACGTCCAGAGAAGGGGACGGGACGCCCTCCTGGTGGGCGAACTATTCATGGCGGTCGCACGACGGGCTGCAAAGTGGCATCAAGAAGTCGAAGGCTGCGGTCGTCGTCCGAGGCATCACCAAGTGGCGTGCTTGCTCTAAGCGGGCCAGTATCAACGGCTAGTTAATGAAGCCGCGCAATTTGGATGCAATGGCCTCAGTTTCAGATATCGGCGCTTCCTCAACATGATGCCATTCGGTGCCGCCATCAGGAAGCGTTCCTGCGACGTGGAAGTGTACATGTGGGATTGTCTGATGTGCAGGAACGCCGTTGTTCTGCCAAACTGCGATGCCTTCTGCTATGTATGCGTCGGCAATCGCCCTGGTGGCAACCAATATCGCAGACATAATCGCTGATGCTTCTGGTTCGTTAAGGTCAAGAAGCGTTGGGCGATGAGATTTCGGTATGACAAGAAGGTGACCAACTCCACGCTGCTCGCGAGTTACGAGTGTGGCAGTAAGGTCGTCCTGTGTGAGTATGGTGAACGGGCGTGAACCGTTCAGGTACTCACAAAAAGGGCAAGGCTTGACCTGGGGAACGTCTATCGATGCGCTCATGAAGGCCTCAGGGACTTTAGGAAGGCTTGCAGTTCGAGCATGTCAAGGTTATCCGCGACTCTCTTCTCGACAACTATATTAAGGCGACTCGAAACCTTCTCTCGCCTGGACGAGAACATATATGAGAGCGCTATAAAGCGGATTGAATCCTGCGCCGGGAAATACTGGGATATTCGGGCCTGGCCGCCGCCTACAACTGCGATTGAAATTGGGTCGCCATTCCCTCGGGTTCTGGCTTCATCCCACACGTTATTCAGGCTGCGCCAAACTCCGTCGATGGTTCCGCGAGCCTCATTTCTGCTGTTCATCTTCGTGTACGCCACACAAAAGTATAGTTTTCGAACTGATGGCTCAATCGTCGCCACGGTTCCAATTGGGTAGGCGACTTGCTTGCCCGGCTTTCGATCTTCGACGGTAAATTTTTCCTCAAAAGCCTGTGATTCAAGCGCTGTTTCTAGTGCGTTGTCTAGTTTCTTGCGATCGCTCCTGTATACACGAGTGAGGAGCTGAGCTTGAACGCCCCTTTCGTCGATAATATGCGGAATCTCTGTGTCGAAGGTATTGGTCATTCCGATGACGATATTCCCGTCTTGCTCGAACAGGTCACCTTCAACGATGTGAATTTCCGTATTGGGAGAGCTGTAGCTTTGTTCGACAGGCCGCGGCCATGCGCGAATTAATCCATAGATGGCAGCCACGGTGACGATTCCGGCTAAGAAGTACGGTCCGATGGGAGGGAGAAAATTTGGAAAAAGGGCGTCGGTGATGCCTGTAAAGATGGCGAAGAGCCCGATGCTCGCTAGTGTCTGCGTCGAGAACTTCGCCCAGAATCGACGTTTTGTGAGATCCCTTCCGATGCTCATTGGAGCTACAGTCCAAGCCTGGTGTAAACCTCAGGCTTGTAGTAGCGGGGACCACCGGTTCCGTCGGATTTATGAAATGCTGGAACGTAGCTGTCGAGCGCGTATTGAATAATCTTGGCCTGGAAGGAAGTCGAGATAGTGTAGTACTCGCTGTCCAAGAATCGCTGAGGTATCAAAGCGCGGTCAATCGAGCGGTCCCCGTCCAGGTTCGCCACGACCACAGGTAGCCCGAGCTTCGCGATCACTTCAATCTCGTAGTACAAGAAGGATGCGCCGTCACCCGCTTTTGCCTTTCCTTTCGGGCTGCCCAAATAGATGACCTGCTTAGTATTAGCAAGACGGAGACGAAGGCTGCGCCGGATAGTTTCTGGGAGGCTGGTGTCCCGAGCTTGGGCGAGATCGTGAGCATTGTGGAAATCGAACTCCATATGCTCGTTCTCGCACCACGCTTTCATCATGTAATAGCTCTTGATGTCTTCGCTTGCAAAAGCAACATAGGTCTTGTTCCTGTAGCTCAAGTGCGGCGCTCCTGTCTTGCGGTTGACAGAGCGCAGGCTACTCGAAGCTGACCTCTACATGCACGTCTTAGGTTGTGAAAGATTGTCAAGGTATCAAGCAGTATGGTTATTTTGTGATCATTCCCGGCCTTGGCACCTGTTTCGAGGGTCGTCGACGCGCCGGTTGTCCTGTTTTTGTCAACTATAGAAGTACCTGATGAGCATCGGCTAGGGCGTGTCGCCGAGGAAGTGGCTCGCTCGTGTCTCTGGCGGTCAGGGTGGAGCTCACTGGAGTCGGCGTCGCAATGTGGGGCTGATGCCAATAACTCTCGTGCCGCCGTTCGCGAACCGGATGACATTGACGGCGCGCTCGCGCTCAAGAACCTTTAGGAACTCGTCGACGATGAACTCACTAGTGCCGACGGCAGCAGCAATGATGGGCAAGGCGTCTGGTTCGGTGGGTGTCTGATTAACCAGCGTCGTGATGATGCTAGTGTGAATATCGTCGATATTTGGCACGACGGTTGCAATTGTGGCCAGATATCCGGAGCTTGTCAGCCAGATATTGATAACTCCGCCACCAAGTGCTGGCGTGATTGTGACGTAGCCAGCCTCGGTGATTGCGTGAAGTGATTCCTCAAGCGCTTTTCCGGTTAGTCCTCCCTGCTCGGCGCGAGTTTCAACCAATGGCCAGTTACGTACCAATCCGTGACCGGCCTGCATGGCCTCAAGAAGAACGGCGGTAAGTAGGAACTGATCACTTTTGGTGAGTCCGGGAATCGTGGCGTGGGTGGAAGCGTAAGCCGGGCGAGGCGCTGTTACTGGGCGTCCCTCGAAGCTGTAAATCGCATTGGCGATTTGTTCTGCGGTATTTTTTACTCCTTCATCGGTACGATCACTGTTGATCCATACCAGATGTTGCAACGGCGCGGGCATATCGACACCGTCCAGTCGGACAGGGATGAGTCGAGTGCCGTGTGCGATCCTGCTGACGGTCGCATGGTCGAGTTCCTCGCGAACCCAGGGTTTCGTGGCTGAGTAAGTTGAAACTACGACGACTACAGCCTGGCTGAGTGCTAGCCCTTCGTCAAACAACTTTTTTACGAGGCTGTCGCCGGGCTTGATCTCCCATTTGTCGAGCCACGGCTGTATGCCGCGTCTGGCAAGTTCGCGCGCGAGAGGTTCCGCAAAGAGCGCCTTGTCTTCACTGGCATGAGAGAGGAAGGTGACAGGAGTAGATGGGGGCTGGTTGGCAGTCATTGGCTAAGCATGCCTGAGTTCCTGTGGCTGGCCAACGCGACACGGCGTCTTCGGGCTATTCAAGCTGTTGGATGTGTTGCATCGTCCATCAGAGTTCGCTAGCGCCGAGGGTGCAGAGAAGGCGGAAAGGCTTCATCTAGCGGGAGCAATCTTGATCCACTCATGCGGACCTTTGGCTCTCGACGCTTGCGATGGTCAATTTGCGTCTTGCCGCGTGGACGGATCTGCTCGTGACTCTGGCATCGGAGCGTGCCACTCTACGCACCTGGTGCAACCCGGGGCGCAGCGGCTGGAAAGCCAGCTCACGCACCGTTCACGTGCCTGAAAGATCCGCTCGTGATTCTCGTCAGGCTGCGGCGTCCGACGTTCCAGTCTCATTGTGGATGACGCTGACGAGGTGCGGCGTCCGGTGCTCGGTGTCGCGCCTGGTCAGGGGAAAGTCGGCGGACGGCCAGGCGGGCGGCGAATTCGCCGTACGCGACGGCGATGATCACGGCGAGAACCGCAACTAGGACCGTGTTAACTCCGCAGATGCACAACGCCCCGGCCATCACCGCTGTCGCTCCTCGCGTTTGGCGAGCGAGCGAAGCTGCGCCGACAGCATGGAGGCGAAGTTTTCGGCACCTTGCGGGAGGAAGCCGAGCAGCACTGGGCACGGGCTGGCGGGCAGTGTGACGTAGATCAGGTCATCTTCGCCGAGGTGCGCGTCGATCGTTGTGCTCGACCGAACGACGGCGACCACGTAGCCCGAGCCGAGAAGGCCTTCGGTCGCCGGGTGTCGTTCGCTGGGCATAGTCACGATGACCTCCGTTGCGAGGTGTCCGGCGGCGCTGAGGCGGACAGGAGGTGTCCACGCCGCCGGACGGCTCGGGGGACCGCTTGTGAGCGACCCATGTCAAACTGAAATCAACATCTCATCAGCACTTGGTCAGCGGAACGACCTGGCGGCGACATATAGGCGACATGGGTGAATCGGGAGGTGGGGCGGCGTGCGGACGTTCCGGACGGTCCTGGAACAGAAGATCCGGGAACGACGTCAGACCCTTCAGGAGTTCATCGACTTCGCTGAGGTGTTCGCGCGCGAGCACAACGAGCCGGGGACGATCGGCAAGCGTCATCTTCAGCGGCTCATCGCTGGTCGGAAGGCCTCTGGGGAACTGCTCGGGCCGACTGTCCAGCCGGCGACAGCGCGCCTGCTGGAACGGATCTTCGAGGTCGGGATCGACGACCTGCTGTCGCCACCGAAGCCACCCATGATCGTCGGTCGGCAACGGCCGGAACGGAACGCGGTCGAGTTGGCTGTTGCTCTTGACTGGCTCGACGAACGTGCGGGGTGGGAGCCGGGGACGAGCCGTTCGGAGGTGCGCGCGAGGCTTGACGCGCTCGACTTGGAGGCATTGCTGGACCGGGGAGCGCGGCGAGCAAGGGTTGGGCGGACGGCGTTGGCCCGCGCGCTCGTCGGGTACTACGGCGGCAAGGGCGTCTATCGGGCGGTCTGTGCGGATGCCGAGATCTTGACGAGCGTTGTGAGCCGTGCGGACTGGCTCGATCTGGCCTGCCCGCTCGGTGGTGCCCGTAGTGAGTTGACGCTGGCCGAGGAGACCAGCGACCACCGGGCGCTGGACGCGGTCGAGGCGTCGGCGGCCCTGTCGCGATTGGTAGAGTCGGTCGCGCTCGGCGTGCGGTTCGCCAACCTGCCGCTGTATCGCCTTCGAAGCGCTGACATCGACCAAGGCCGGGTGCGGGGGAGCGTCGGCATCGTGCCGTTCGTCGAGTACGCGCTGACGGCCGACCTCCTCGAACGAGAGCTGATCGATGCCGTCGGAGCCGGGAGTATTGCTCGACGAACTCCGTTGCGGGACAAGCAATTGCCGAGCCTCGACGCGGTGCACGACCTGTCCGGTCGCGTATGTGCTGGTGGTGTTCTGGCTCTATGTGCAATCGCTAGGCCGCATGATCAAGTCCGCGGTTCGGCTGACTACGCCCTGCTGGTGCAGGAGCGTTCCGCTCAGGTGCTGAACGCCGCTGGACGGCTCGCGGTGATCCCGAAAGGCTTCCATCAGCCGCTGACCGATGTACGGGCCGAGGCGGCGGTGGGCGCGACGCTTCGGCGCGAATTGGAAGAGGAGCTGTTCGGACGTCATGACGTCGATGCGACGGTGGGTGACGCGCGCTCGGCGGCGCCAATGCATCCGAGTCGACGATCGGAGCCGATGAAGTGGCTGGCCGGAGCACCGGGGCGGTTGCGGATGGAGTGCACCGGCTTCGGGCTGAACCTAGTCAGCGGGAACTACGAGTTCGCGAGCCTCGTCGTGATCGAGGATGAGGAGTTCTGGCACCGGTTCGCCGGGCAGGTCGAGGCCAACTGGGAAGCAAGTGGGCTGCGGCTGTACTCCAGCCTCGACGGCGACCTGGTGAGCGAGTTGATCTTGCAAGAGTCCTGGAGCAACGAGGGGCTGTTCGCGTTGCTCCAGGGCTTGCGACGGCTACGTGAGATCGGCGGCGACCGGGTCAGCCTGCCGCCGGTCGAGTGGCGTCTTGGCGGCTGATCAGGTCTGGGACGGCCAGCGGACCGTCATGACCACCGAGTCTTCGACGGCTTCCCATGAGTGGTCGATGCCGGGACCCCACATCACGTAGTCGCCCTGGCGCGTCATCGTCGCGCTTCCCTCGGTGAGGTCAACGCGGAAGTTCCCTTGTACCAACAAAACCAGGGTCGTTCGCTGGTCGTCTGAAGTCCACTCGACACGCTTGTCTCCGGCGGGGTGACTGAACCACTTCACCTCGACGTCCTTCGACGACCGCACACCCTCCGACGGGTCGATGAAGTGTCCGACCAGCCAGCCGCGCGTGGCGCTTCCGTCTTCCGCAGCGTTGCCCTGGCTCCAGTTCGCGGTCACCGTATCTCCCATTCGATCGTTGGCACGTTCACGCGGCTACCGCCGATCTCTTGGAGTCGGCGAAGCCCTTGCAGGAGCGCGAACAAGCCCTCGTTGCTCCACGCCGTGTCGGCTGCGAGTTCCTCGACGAGCTCGGCATCGGCACTGGAGTACTGGCGAAGGTTCGCCGTCTCCCAATTCGCCTCGATCTGCCCGCCGTAGCGCTGCCAGAACTCCTCGTCATCAACGACGATCAGACTCGGGAACTCGAAGTTCCCGCTGACGAGGTTCAGCCCGAAGCCAGTGCATTCCATCCGCAGACGCCCCGGTTCGCCGAGGAGCCAGCGCATCGGCTCGGAAAGGCGGCTCGGGTGCATCGGATCGGCGCTGCGTTGGTCGCCCACCGTGTTGTCGATGTCGTGGCGGCCGAACAGTTCTTCTTCCATCTCGCGTCGGAGCGTTGCGCCCACTTGAGCATCGGCTCGGAAGTCCACCAGCGGCTGGTGGAAGCCCTTCGGGATCACGGCAAGCCGACGCGCGGCGTTGATGACGTGACCTGAGCGCTCCTGCACCAGAAGAACGTAGTCTGCCGGGCCTCGGAACGGGTCGGCTGGTCGAGCGAACGCGCACAGCGCGAGCGTGCCGCCTGCAGTAAGGCGTCCGCCGACGTCCAGCACAGTGTCGAGGTCCGGCAAGTAGCGATCACGAAGCGGAAGCTCGCCCGTCTGCACGCCGCCGGCCAGCGCGTCGACCAGCTCACCTTCCAGGAGATCCATCGTCACGATGTACTCGACGAACGATGAGATCCCGACCGTGCCGCCGAGCGACTCCCTGCCCATGTCGAAGTTGAGCAGGCGGTACAGCGGCATATTGACGAAGCGGATGCCGAGCGCGAGCGATTCGGCCAGACGCTGAGCGGCCTGGTCGAACGCCTCCTCGTCGAGGGACACCGGCGTGGTACCAGCCGCGCGCATCAGCTTGAGACGGTCATCAGTTGCGATCAGCGGGCAGTTGAGGTCGAGCCAGTCGGAGCGTGTGAAGACGCTCGTGTCGGCCTCGACGTCGCCGAACCGGGCGGCATATCGGCCGTACCCGTCGGAACCACGGCCGTAGTAGTCCGCGAGAGCCTGCGCGATCTTGTTCTGATCAACGCGTCCGCGACGACTTCCCCTGTCCTGCAAGGAATTCACGTCGACCTGTGCAAGTCGTGACGCGACCGCGCGGCGGGCGGTTCCGGGCTCGCGGGTGCCGCGCTCGTCGAGCCAGTCGAGCGCGGCGACGATGTTCGGATCGGCCGCGAGTCGCTGTTCGGCATCGGCTGAGGCATCGGGCGCTGGGTGCGGCGCACCTGCGCGTGCCTCGGTGAAGCGCGCCTTTACCTCGTCGGACGCTCGATCGAGCGCTGTGTCCAAGGCCTGTTGCAGCTCTGATTTGGGTCGTGAGCTGGGCTTTTTGTGCCAATTGCCCACCGTGCGCCAGTGAACGCCGAGGTGATCAGCGAACGCTTCCTGACTGAGGCGTAGCGCGTTCTGCAACGCGCACGCGTCGGCCCCGGTCCAGCCGTTCGGCAACGTCATCTCGTCGCTACCCCCGAAGCGCGATATGTAGGGAACTTGTCATGGTTGTGTATGGGTCTTGCGTGGGCTCAGGCGCGTTTTCGCAGTGGAATTAGTGCCATGGAAAACAGCAGCTCCACCAGGACGAACAGCGAACTACCGACGGCCGCGGACGTGCTTCGCGACTTCCGCGAGTTGGCTCATTACGGAAGCAACGTCGGATTTGAGAGCGTCGAGCCGCTCAGTGATGTCTTCGAGTCGCTCTTCGACCCTGTCCATTCGAGTCCACAGGGTGTCGGCAAGGTCCACCACGGGGTCGCCGACCTCGGGAGGCGTGCGCCCCCGCAACACGGCGTCCAGGTGCAGCGGGTGCCAACCCAGCGCTGTGGACAGGGATTCCAGGGTTCGAGGGCTTCGCCGGCGCTCCACGAGGTTGTGCTGAATCTCGCGGACGATCGCGAGCGATACGTGCGACCGCTCGGCGAGTTCCTTCTGTCGCAATCCCAGCTCGTCCACCCGCTGGTTGATCGCCTTGGCGACTGCCGCCCAATCCTCCGACACGTATTCCTCCGCGCTCCGCCTCGGCGCTGAGATTAGTCACTGTTTCGAGCGCTGCGGCGTGACACGGCGTTTCACGCGCCGTTTGCGACTCTGCATGTCTTCATGAGTGCTGATATCAGCACTCATGAAACTGAAATCATCATTTCTCGTAGAAAGGTTATTCCTCATGCGTACTTCTCTGTCTTCCTCCGCCCACACCATCCGCGAGACCGCGTGGCTCCTCGGCGTCGACCGGTCCGAGGTCTGCCGCGCCATCCGACTCGGCAAGCTGCACGCCGAACGTCGGCGCGGTCAGACCGTCATCCCCGTGAGCGCACTCCTGCCGCTGCTCGCCAGCGCCGGTCCGGGGGTGCTCCGTGACTGACGACCGACTGATCGGCATCGCGTGGTCGCTGGAACGCCTGCGCTGGGTGCCGACCGACCAACTCGCCGAGCTGATCGAACGCGACGGCCTGTGCATGTGGGCGTTCACGAACGAGCCGCCCGACGCTGGCGAAGAACTGACTGATCACGAACTCGCCGAGCGCACCTGTGCCGGTTGCCCCGTGCAAGACGAGTGCCTGGAACTGGAGCTGCGCACGGCCGGTGAGAACACCACCGGCGTGTGGGGCGCGCTCACCGATGACGAGCGGCGGGAGTTGTACCCGCACTGGCTCCGACGCGGTGAACGCTTCGAGAGGGGGCCGCGTTCATGAACGCTCTCACCCTCAGCCCGACCCAGGTCATGGCCGCTGTAGGCGCGCTGCTGGTCCTGGTGCTCGTGTGGCGAACGGCGTCCCGTCGCGCGAAGGCTGCGGCGAGCGCGGCACGCACGGGAGCGCGGTTCGCATCGCTCGCCGGGCGCGTGCTGTTCAACGCCGCGCTGATCGTCGTGGCGCAGTGGATCGTGATCACCCAACGAGGTAGCGGTTGGCTGCTCGTCGCGGTGCTCGCCGTGCCTGCGCTGTTCGCGTCGTACACGCTGACCAAGGCCCTGACCGTGACGACGTACGAGCCTCGTCGCCGAGGCGGTGAACGGCGATGAGCGAGCCGATCGAGCGTGTAGCAGTACAGGTCGATCGATTGTGCTGGACCGGCATCCTGCTCGGGCTGGCGTTCACGATGACCAACGTTCAGCAGTTCGCGGCGGCCGGTTCTCCGGTGTGGTCACTCGCCTGGTGCGCTGCGTGGCTGCTCGACCCGATGGTGTCGCTGGTGCTGCTGGCGATCCTTCGAGCCGAGCAAGTCACGGCGAGGCACGGCGTCCGCATGGGTGGCTGGGTGCGGGCGGCGAAATGGTTCACGCTCGGCGCGACGTACGTCATGAACACCTGGAGCGCGTACGCCGCCGGATCGGCCGCGCTGGTGGTGCTGCACTCGGTTCCGCCGCTCGTCGTGTTCGTCGCCGCCGAGGCGGTGACCGACCTTCGAGACAAGCTCGGCTCGGCGGTCGCCGCGTACACGGCGGTGCAGGCGGAACCGCAGGCTGCATCGAGTCCTCGGCGAGAGGCACCGAAGCGCGCGTATCCGAGGACGTCGTTTGACGACTACCTCACGGTTGCCAGGGCGGCTCGCACGCCGGACGTGACGGTCACGCCCGCGTGGGTGCGCGAGGTGACGGCGTGCTCGCGCGGCCTGTCCTCACGGTTGGCTGCGGCACTGAACGCCGAGGTGAAGCCATGAACGGCGAAGTGGTTCCGGCGGGACCGGTGTTTGAGGGTGAACTCGTCGATGACCAGCAGGACGCGATCCAGCCGCCACCTAGCCACCGGCTCGCCGGCTGGTGGCTGCGATCGCGGTTCGTTCCGGCGGCGTTGAAGTCGCGGCAGGCACTCGCCTACGCCGCGAAAGACGGGCTTGAGTGGTTGGTTCGGTCGCCGTTCCGCCTCGTCCGGGCTGTGTGTCGCGGCCTGGTGGTCGCGGTGCGCGGCTGGCGGCGTTGGGTGCGGGTGCGCGACTACCGCGAGGCGGCCGAGCAGTCGGAGAAGCTCGCGGACAAGTTCGCGGAGATCCGTGGACTGACGTTGTTCCGATGGAAGGTGACCGGTGCTGTAGCCGTCGTTTCCTTTGCCTCCGTTGCGATCCTTGATCTGCTCTACGGGCACCGAGTGTTGTGGATCGCTGGTGTCGTCGGCTCGGCGGCGTTGGCGATCCTCGGCAGGCAGAAGGATGGGAACCCTGGTCGTAAGGCTGCTCTCGCCGGTCCGCGCTCGCTCGCGTGGACGATGGACCCGCAGATCTTGGTGGACGCGTTCCGCGACGCCAAGCTGATTGGCAAGGACGAGATCCTGCGGCTTGTCGAGCGAGCGAAACATCAGGGCGGGGGATGGGCGGTCACCGTCGATCTTCCCGCTACCCGCAAGGCGGCCGACGTCGTGAAGCACCGGGAAGACTTGGCATCGGCTCTGGCGGTCGATGAGATTCAACTCAGTGTCGAGCGAGTGCGGGGTAACGGTGGGCACGCCGGACGCGTCGCGATGTGGGTTGCCGATGAGGACCCGTACGCCAAGCCGCCGATCCGCACGCCGTTGCTGGCGGTCGAACGTTGGGACGCGTGGCGGCCGGTGCCGTTCGGCACCGACGCACGCGGCAGACGGATCACGCTGCCGCTGGTTTGGACATCGCTCCTGATCGGCGCGCTTCCGAGGCAGGGCAAGACAATGGCCGAACGACTGGCAGCCGCGGGCTTGATCTTGGACCCGCACGTCCGGCTCTATGTCGCCGACTTCAAGAACGGCAAGGACTGGAAAGCCGCCGAGAACGTCGCCTATCGGTTCATGGCGGGCGACGACGCCGAACACGTGCTCGCGTTCCTCGACTGGCTCGTTGAGCTGGTCGCGGATGTCCAGAACCGCTACCGGCGGATGCAGGACCTCGACGACGTGACCTGTCCCGAGTCGAAGGTGACACCGGACATGTCCCGTGACCAGTCGCTGGCAATGCCGATCACGGCACTGATCGTCGACGAGGTCCACATCGCACTAGAGGACCGCACTCCCGTTGAGGTGCAAGGGAAGAAGCTCACAGCAGGGGAGTACATCGGCGAGCTGCTGGCGTGGCTGGCCAAGAAAGCTCCAGCCGCCGGCGTCATCCTCGTTCTGGCGACGCAGCGACCGGACAGCAAGACCATCCCGACCAAGTTGCGCGCCGTGCTCGGCTCCCGTTTCGCCCTGCGCGTCATGGACTTCCGAGACAGCAACATCATCCTCGGCGAACAGATGAACACGCGCGGATACGACAGCAGCCGCCTACTTCCGTCCCATCGCGGCGTGGGCATCCTGCGGCCGGACGGCGAGACCCAAGCAGGTGCCGACGTACTCGCGCTGACCGTGCGTACCTACTACATGCCCAACGAGGACTGGCGCGAGATCTGCCAGCGCGGCCGTGCCCTGCGCGAGGCGGAAGGGACGCTGAGCGGTCATGCGGCAGGACAGGACGTTCCGCCGATGCTCGACCGCTCGACGGCGGTCAAGGCCATCGGAGCCGGCACCGTGGCGAGCCTGGCCGAGGTCGAGCTGCCCGAACCGCTGGCATCGCTCGTCGGCTACCTCGGCGACGACCTGAACGAGCGGGACTTCGTGCCGACAGCCGAACTCATCGAAGCGCTGGAAGTCGAGGCGACGGCGTTCGGCGCGGACATGGCCGAGTTCGAGTGTCGGCCGACGCGCCAGTACGTCCAGGACGGCGACAACACCCGGCGGGTACGCGGCTACCTGACGGCCGACATCCGAGCAGCGATCACTGAAATCAGTTCATCGGGTGGCTCGTCATGACGGCCGATGACCAGCCAGGGAAGCGCGTCACAGTGCACGTGCCGGTAGATCCGCCTGTCCTAACCAAGCAGGTAAGACGCATACTGCTAGCGATGCTGATCGAGAAAACCGAGATCGAGGTACTCGACGTGCCTCGGAGAGGGGAGGTGTGATGACTGCTGAAATCAGCACAGACCCATGGACGACGCTCGACGGCCTGTGGGGCGTCGAGGTGGCGAGCGTCATCGACGAGGGAATCGGGCCACTGGCGTTCAGCGGCCGATGCTCGACCGAGGACAACCAGGACCCGGAGACGTCTCGCGGCTGGCAGTTCGGCAACGCCCAGAAGTTCGTCGAGCCGCTCGGTGGGGCCATCGTCGAGGAGTTCTTCGACGTTGGTCAGTCGCGGTCCGTGCCTTGGGAGCGGCGGCCTGAAGCTGCGCGGTTGCTGGAAGCGCTGAAGGACCCCAACCGTGGCTGGACCGGCGTTGTCGTCGGCGAAGGTACGCGGTGTTGGTTCGGCAATCAGTTCTCGTTGATCGCACCACGGTTTGAGGCCTACGGAGTCGACCTCTGGGTTCCCGAACTCGGCGGAAAGTTCGACGCCCGCAACCCATCGCACAAGATGCTGATGAGCGTGCTCGGCGGCATGAGCGAGTCGGAACGTCAGCACGTGCAGGCGCGCGTCCGTGCCGCTATGGATGCCCAGGTGGTCAACGAGGGGCGGCACCAGGGCGGCCGAGCACCGTACGGCTACGTCGTGGTGGACGGCGGCCCTCACCCGAACCCGCGTAAGTCGGCGGAGGGCTACAGGCTGCGAGTGCTCGCCGTTGACGACTCGGCGGCCGAGGCGGTGCGCCGGATCTTCGCCGACTACCTCGGCGGTGACCTCGGGGACAGGGCCATTGCGACTCGGCTCAACCGCGACGGCGTGCCGTGTCCGTCGGCCCTGCGGCCGGATCAGAATCGGCACCGGCAGGGCGACGGCTGGCAGGGGAGCACGGTCCGGGCGATTCTGGAGAACCCCCGCTACACGGGCTATGCGTTCTTTGGCCGGTGGCGGAAGTTCGAGACGCTGCTCGACCCGGACGACGTGGCGGCCGGTCACGTCGTCAAGTTCCGCCGATCGAGCCCGGACCGCGTCGTTCGCTCTCGCCGACCTGCTCACCCGGCGCTCGTGTCGGTCGAGGAGTTCACGCAGGCCCAGCTACTCCGCAAGTCGCGGGCGGCCGGTGGAATGCGAGGAAGGGCGAAGCTCGAACGTACTCGCACCAGCGGAGCACGGCCGTACATCCTGAAAGGCCGGATGCGGTGCGGAATCTGCACGCGGAAGATGCAAGGGGCGATCATCCGGAAAGAGCACACCTACTACCGGTGCCTGGCGCGCTCGTTGGCCCCAGGGTCAGCGGCATTGAACAGCCATCCCAGGACGGTGAATCTCGCCGAGGACTTGGTGTTGGAACCGCTCAACAAGTGGTTGTGCCAGATCTTCGACCGCAAGAGCATCGATCGGACGGTGTCGCACCTCGTCGAGTCGCAGGGTGGCTCGGTGGAGAAGTCGACGACGCGTGATGCCGCGAAGAAGCGGCTAGAAGTCGCCGAGGCCAAATTGCGGCGGTTTCAGGCAGCGATCGCGGCAGGAGTCGATCCGGTCGCATTGGTGGATGCGATCAACGAGGCGGAGGAGCAGCGCGCGGCGGTGAGCGCCGAACTGAAAGGATTGCCCGCACCGACAGCACTCACAGCCGCTGAAGTCCAAGCGAGGCTCGACGGGCTCGACGACGTGACGACGATCATCACGGAAGGGAAGCCGGAAAGGCTCGCCAAGCTCTATGAAGACCTCGGCATCGAACTCAAGTACGACATAGCAGAAGAGGCCGTCTATGCGACGACCTCTCCGCGTGTGTTTAACGTCCGTGTCCGAGGGGGGACTTGAACCCCCACCCCCTTTCGGGGACTAGCACCTCAAGCTAGCGCGTCTGCCATTCCGCCACCCGGACGTATTCAGTTCTGCTTCGGCTCTCGCCGTGGTGTGTGGATAGATTACATGATCGTCGTCGCGCGCCAAAATCGGGGCCCGATGCGGGCGTTTGTGCTGGTGGGGTGCGTGTGGAGGTGGCGCGCGGGAGTTAGGGTCGGGGTGTGGATGAGCTGACTGGGTGGTTGCTCGACTCCGATCCCGCCTTGCGGTGGCAGGTGCAGAGGGACCTGGTGGGTGCGCCGGCTGAGGTGTGGCAGGCCACGCGGGCCCAGGTTGCCGTGGAGGGGTTCGGGGCTCGGTTGCTCGCCTTGCAGGGGGACGACGGGATGTGGGCCGGTGGGCCCTTCTTCCCTGCCGGGTTCGACGGGACCGAGGAGGGCCAGCCTTGGACGGCGACCACGTGGTCGTTGAACTCGTTGCGGGAGTGGGGGGTCGATCCGGAGGTACTCCGGCAGCGGCGGACTGTCGAGTTGCTCGAGGCCGGGGCTCGGTGGGAGTACGAAGGTCTGCCCTTCTGGGGTGGGGAGGTGGACTGCTGCATCAACGCTTGGACGTTGGCCAACGGTGTGTGGCTCGGGGTTGATGTCGAGGAGAACGCGCGTTGGTTCGTTGAGCATCAGCTGGGGATGGTGGGTGGAACTGCGAGTGGGTCGAGGGGTCGACGCGGTCGTCGTTCCACTCGACGCTCAACTCTGTCAAGGGGTTGCTGGCTCACGAGCTGGGGACTGGGGGTACTGAGGCGACCAGGGCGGCTCGGCAGCGCGGGGAGGAGTGCCTGCTCGAGCGGGAGTTGTTCAGGCGGTTGTCAACCTGGGCGCCTGTGGGGGAGTGGGTTTCGCAGTTCCGGTCGCCGTTTCGGTGGGGGTACAGCGTGCTCAACGCCATGGACCACTTCCGGCTCGCGGGTCGCAGGGACGAGCGGATGGGGGCGGCCGTCTCGATGATCGAGGATGCTCGGCAGGCTGACGGGACCTGGTTGCAGGCTGGACGGCACCCTGGGCGGGTGTGGTTCGAGACCGATGTGGGCCAGGGGGAGCCGTCCAAGTGGCTCACGTTCTGCGCGCTGCGCGTTCTGCGGTGGTGGCGGGCCTAGATCCAGCCCTTGGCCCTGGCGTAGCGGGCTGCCTCGTGGCGGTTCGAGGCGCCGGTTTTGCCCACGGCTGAGGAGAGGTAGTTGCGGACCGTGCCGGGGGACAGGGAGGCGCGGCGGGCTATCTCGTCCACCGGGGCGCCTTCCAGGGCCAGTTCCAGGACGTCGGCTTCTCGTGGGGTCAGGGGGCTGTCGCCTGCGCTGATGGCTTCCGCGGCCAGGGCCGGGTCGACGTAGCGGCCTCCGTTGTAGACGGTGCGCACCACTGTGGCGAGGACGTCGGACGACACGGTTTTCGGGAGGAAGCCCCGGACGCCTGCGGCCAGGGCCTGTTTCAGGTGGCCGGGGCGGCCGTGGCTGGTGACGATCATGGTGCCGCAGGCCGGCAGGTCCACGGACAGGGCCCGGGCCACGGCCACGCCGTCCAGGTCCGGCATCTGCAGGTCGATCACGGCCACGTCCGGTTGCACCTTGCGGGCGGTGGCCAGGGCTTCGGCGCCGGTGGCCGCCTGGGCCACGACCTCCAGGTCGTCCTCCAGCGACAGGAGTGCGGCCATGGCGCCGCGGATCAGGTGTTCGTCGTCGGCCAGCAGGATGCGGATCACGGGAGCTCCACGGTCAGGACGAAGCGGTGGGGAGCTTCTGGGGTCGCGGTCACCGAGCCGCCGAGGGCGGCGACGCGTTCGCGCAGGCCGGTGAGGCCGCTGCCGAAGCGGGTTTCGGCAGGGGAGGCGCCGTCGTTCGACATGGTGAGGATCTTTCCCCGCAACGTGATCGTGCACGTGGTCGCCTTGCTGTGGCGCAGGACGTTGGTCACGCCCTCGCGCACGGCCCAGCCCAGGGCGCCCGCCGCTTCGCCTTCGAAGGTGACGTCGCCGATCACCCGGCAGTCGATCCCGGCCGAGGCGAGCAGCGACCTGGCGCCGGCCAGTTCCGCGGAGAGGTCGGCTGTGCGGTAGCCGCTCACGACCGCGCGGAGCTCGTCGAGCGAGTCCTGGGCTATGCGGCGGACTTCGAGCATCTCGTCGATCGCCGACTCACGGCCGCGGCGCGCCAGTTGGGCCGCGAGGTCGGCTTTCAGGGCCACGACGGACAGGTTGCGGCCCACCACGTCGTGCAGGTCCCGTGCGAAGCGGAGGCGTTCCTCGGCCACGGCGAGGTTGGCGCGGATCTCGCGGGAGTGGTCGAGCTCCCAGACCAGGCCGAGCATCCACAGCGTGCTGCGGAACGCGAAGGCGAGGAACACCAGCATCAGCGACGCCGCCACGGCGTGGCCCATCGGGGCGGTCAGGAACAGGTACAGGCAGCTGAGCGGGGTCACCAGCAGCAGCGGCCGGGTGGGGCGCAGGGCGGAGAGAGTGGTGATCGTCAGCGCCAGGAACAGGGCCGTCAGGCCGTCCGCGGGGCTGTCGGGTCTGCCGGGGGACGGGTGCGGGTAGGCCAGCTCCGCGGTGATCAAGAGGGCGGCGGTGTAGAGCAGGTACGCCGCCAGCAGCTGGGCGGGGAAGGTGGTCCTGCCCAGGTAGTGCTCGATGCCCCGGTGGGCCAGGCGGATGCCGAGCACCACGTGGACCAGCACCGCCGCCGAGGCGATCACGACGGCGGCGGTGCCGATCTCGTTGGCCATCGCCAGGATCAGGAACGGTGGCAGGAACAGGTAGGCCAGGTAGAACGTGCCGCGGACGAAGACGTCGAACCGCGCCGCGTTGCCTCGGGACCGCCACCAGCCGAGCAAGATCACCTCCGGGGGTCCCAGCGGAACCAGCGTCGCACAGCGTAGGCGCCCAGGACGACCCAGGCGGCGAGGATGATCGCCGGGCGCAGCAGCGGGCCGTCCTGCCAGGCGGCGCGCAGCAGGTCCAGCACCGGGGTCAGGGGCAGCAGCCGCGCCACCGTCTGGAGGTTCTCCGGCAGCAGCTCCAGCGGGAACATCAGGCCCGAGCCGAGGATGCACGCCATCAGCACCGGCAGCGACGTCACCTGGGCCATCTCCACGGTGCGGGTGAACGCCGACGACGCGGCCGCCAGCAGGGCGAACACCACCACCCCGCCGAGCACGGCCGGCAGGATGAACCACGGGCGCGACGGCAGCGGGACGCCGGTGATCACGCCGACGATCACCGTGAACAGCACCATCTGCCCCACCGCGACCGCGACGGACGGCAGGGACGCGCCCACCAGGATCTCCGGGTCGGTCAGCTCGCCGACGCGCAGGCGCTTGAGCACGAGCTCCTCGCGGCGCGCGACGAACGTGGTGACCAGGTTGTAGTACACCGCCATCACCAGCGCGAACCCGATCAGGCCGACCATGAGCGGCGTGCCGTCGGCCTCCACCGACACGAGCACCGGGATCAGCAGCAACGGCAGCACGAGCGAGTTGAACAGCGCGGTCTTGTTGCGCCAGAACAGCTTCAGCTCCGCCTGCCCGACAGCCACGGCCCTCATGCCGCCTCCTCCGCGATCGCCAGGAACGCTTCCTCGAGTGACGCCGACCGGGCGTCCAGACCGGACAGTGCGACGCCGTTGCGGTGCGCCCACGCCAGTAGCTCGTGCAAGGTCTGCTGCAGGTCGTTGGTCCGCACGGTCACGCGCCCGGACGTGTCCGCGTCGGCCACGACGGGCAGTGCGACGCCGGGCGGCGGCACGAACGAGATGCGTGACGGGTAGGCGTCGACCACCTCGGACACCGTTCCCTGCGCGACGATCCGGCCGCGGTGCATGATCGCCAGCCGGTCGGCCAGCGCCTGCGCCTCCTCCAGGTAGTGCGTCGTCAGCAGCACCGTCACGCCCTCGAGCAACAGCCCCCGGATCAGCTCCCACGTGTTGCGCCGGCTCTCCGGGTCGAGCCCGGTCGTCGGCTCGTCGAGGAACAGCACCTCGGGCTTGCCGAGCAACGCGAGCGCGAGGTCCAGGCGGCGGCGTTCACCGCCGGAGAGCTGCTTCACCCGCACCGACGCCCGGTGTGCCAGGTCGACCAGCGCCAACGCCTCGTCGACCGGGCGCGGCGACGTCAGCGTCCGCGCCCACATCCGCGTCGCCTCGACGACGGTCAGGTCCGGCGGGAACCCGCCCTCCTGCAGCATCACGCCCACTCGCGGCCGGACCGCGGCCCGCTCGCTGAACGGGTCGTGGCCGAGCACCCGCACGGTCCCCTCCGCCGGGCGGGAGAGCCCTTCCACGACCTCGACCGTCGACGTCTTGCCCGCTCCGTTCGTGCCGAGCAGCGCGAACATCTCGCCCCGCTCCACGTCGAACGACACCCCTCGCACGGCCTCGAACCCACCGGTGTAACGGCGAGTCAGCCCGCGCACCTCGATCGCTGTCATGCCTCCACGATCTCGGCACGAACCCCGCTCCGGCAGTGCGCCACCACACCAGTTCCCCATGACAGATGTCATGGCACCCCTGGTAATCTCACGACTGTATTAAAAAAAGCGGCTTGGGGGATGCGTGGAACTGGGGCTGGTGGCGGCGCTGGCGGGGCTCGCGCTGCTCGACTCGACGAGCATCGGGACGCTGTTCGTGCCGATCTGGCTGATGCTGACGCCGGGGAGGCCGAAGCTGGGCCGGTTCGGCGTCTACCTCGGCACGATCACGGTGTTCTACTTCGCTGTCGGCGTGCTGATCGTGCTCGGGGCGTCGAAGGTGGCCCGTCACCTCGACAACCCGGTCGCGTACTGGGTCCAGCTGGTGATCGGCGCCGGGCTGTTCGCGGTCAGCTTCCGGTTCGACGGCAAGAAGAAGCCGAGCACCGGGAAGTGGCAGAACCGGGTCGACGCCAACGGGTCCGCGGCGGCGCTCGCGGGTGTCGCGCTGCTGGCCGGGGTCGTGGAGCTCGCGACGATGCTGCCCTACCTCGGCGCCATCGGGATGATGAGCGCCGCGGACCTGCCGCCGGCCGCGGTCGGGCTGCTGCTCGCCGGGTACTGCCTGGTCATGATCCTTCCCGCGGTCGTGCTGCTCGGCGCCCGGCTGGCGCTCGGGGAGCGGGTCGACGCGCTGCTCACGCGGATCAGCAGGTGGTTCGCGGAGAAGGGCGCGAGCATGACGGGCTGGGTGCTCGGCATCGCCGGCTTCCTGGTGGCGCGCGACGCGATCGCGCGGCTGTTCTTCCTGTGAACCACTTGGTCCGGTTGGCTGAACGACCCGGTTTCGTTTTCCTCCTACACTCGTCGGGATGACTCAGCCGGACGATCCGCGCAGATCCGTCCCGCGCGAGCTGGCGCCGCTGCTCCGAATGGAGGTCGCGCCGGTTTCGGTGAGCATTTTCGAGGCCATCGAGAAAGCAATTCCGGAATACAGCGAGTTCCGCGACAACGTCGTCGACGGCATTCGGCAGGCGCTGGTCAAGTTCGTCGACCTGATCGCGGCGCCGGACACCGAGCCCGCGCCGCACGACGACATCCACCGCCAGCTCGGCGCGTGGGAGTTCCAGTCCGGCCGCAGCCTCGACAGCCTGCAGGCCGCCTACCGGATCGGCGCGCGGGTGGCGTGGCGGCACGTGTGCGGGTTCGCCGAACGGCGCGAGCTCTCGCTGCACCTCATGTCCGTCCTGGGCGAGGCGATGATCGCGCACGTCGACGAGCTGGTCAGCCTGTCGGTCGAGGGGTACGCGGCGGCGCAGGCCAGTGCGGCGGGCACGCTCGAGCGCAAGCGGCGCAGGCTGATGGAACTGCTCGTCGGCGACCCCGCGGGCAACGGGCAGGCGGTGCTCGACGCGGCGCGGGCGGCGGCGTGGCCCCTGCCGGACCGGCTCGTCGCCGTGGCGCTCGAGCCATCGGCGGCTCCCGTGGGCGACCTGCCGGCCGACGTCCTGGTGAACTTCGAGGACGCCACGCCGTACCTGCTGGTGCCGAACCCGGCCGCCGTCTCGCGGTGGCTCAGGAGGGCGCTGCCGGGCTGGCGGGCGGCCGTGGGGCTGCCCGTCGCACCGGCCGACGCGCGCACATCGCTGGCCTGCGCCCGGCGCGTGCTGGAGCTGAGCAGGGAGAAGGTGCTGCCGGACCGGCCGGTGCTCGACAGCGCCGAGCACCTGGTCGAGCTGACCGTGCTCGCGGACGAGTTCCTCGCGCGGCAGCTCGCCGGCCGGGCGCTGGCGCCGCTCGCGCCGCTGACCGACCGGCAGCGCACGAAGCTCGCCGAGACGCTGCTCGTGTGGCTCTCCGCCCGCGGCGGCGCGCCCGAGGTGGCCGCCCGGCTGCAGGTGCACCCGCAGACCGTCCGCTACCGGGTGAACCAGTTGGAGGAACTGTTCGGCGACCGGATGCACGACGCGGGGGAGCGCTTCACCCTCGAACTCGCGCTGCGCGCGCACTATTTGTTGCAGCCCCGCTGACAAATCGCCGGAACACAATTCGCACGCGGATGACAAAAGCCGGTTTTCGCTTGCCTCCCGGAATGCGCGGTGGTTACTTTACTGGCGAGTAAAGCAACACCGCCTTCTTGCAGTTCAATGTCGTACTCAGGAGGTCCCTGCACATGAAAACCGGACTTTTCGCGCGCGTCGCCGCCGTCGCCCTGGTCGCCGGAGCGCTGGGCGTGGCGACGGCCGGCACCAGCTCCGCCGCGGTCGCCACGCTGAGCATCACCTACTCCTGCCAGTTCTCGATCGCCGGCACGCACGACATGCCGTCCGTGGTCAGCTCGCCCAACGCGACGGACTCCGCGACCGTCGGCGTGCCGACGGCGCCGTCCGCGACGACGGTCACCACGACCGTGTCCGACGACGTCCGCAACACGCTGTGGTGGATCGGCGGCCGGTCCGTCGACGGAACGCTGACCACGCCCGTCACCGTGACCAACGGCGCCTCCGTGCAGAACCTCACGGCGACGCTGACCATCCCGAACACGCCCGTGCCGTCCTCGGGCTCGTTCCAGGTCGTCGCCAACGGCTCGTTCCCGGCGCTGACCCTGCCCAACGCGGGCACGGCGGCGATCAACCTCGGCAACGCCTCGCTCGCCCTGACGCCGCGCTACGCCAACGGCGAGCCGACGTGGATCGGTGTCGTCAACGTCCCCTGCACCGTGAAGCCCGGCCAGGTCACCAAGTTCCACGAGTTCCCGGTGGCGTAGCCCCGGCGGCACGCTGACGGCCTCGCCGCACTGGTGGCGGGGCCGTCGGTGGTAGGAAGACGGGGTGAGCACACCGGGGAACGCACTGGCACTGGCCGAGGACGAGGCCGTCACGCTCGTCAGCGAGCTGATCAAGATCGACACGACCAACACGGGTGACCCCGCGACGGTCGTGGGGGAGCGCAAAGCCGCCGAGTGGGTGGCGGAGAAGCTGTCCGAGGTCGGCTACGAGACGACCTACGTCGAGTCGGGCGCCCAGGGCCGCGGCAACGTGGTCGCGCGGCTGGCCGGTGCCGATCCGAGCCGGGGCGCGCTGCTGGTGCACGGCCACCTCGACGTCGTGCCCGCCGACGCGTCCGAGTGGTCGGTGCACCCGTTCTCCGGCGCCGTGCAGGACGGGTACGTGTGGGGCCGCGGCGCGGTCGACATGAAGGACATGGTCGGCATGACGCTGGCCCTCGCGCGGCACTTCAAGCGCGAGAACGTCGTGCCGCCGCGCGACATCGTCTTCGCGTTCCTCGCCGACGAGGAGGCAGGCGGCCTGTACGGCGCGAAGTGGCTGGTGGAGAACCGGCCCGAGCTCTTCGAGGGCGTCACCGAGGCCATCAGCGAGGTCGGCGGCTTCTCGATCACGCTCAAGGACGACGTCCGCGCCTACCTCGTCGAGACCGCCGAGAAGGGCATCCGCTGGCTCAAGCTGCGGGTCAAGGGCACCGCGGGCCACGGCAGCATGATCCACCGCGACAACGCGGTCGCGAAGCTCGCCGCCGCCGTGACGCGGCTCGACCAGCACCAGTGGCCGCTGATCATCCGGCCGTCGGTGCGCGAGTTCCTCGACGGAGTCACCGAGATCACCGGCCTCGAGTTCCCCGACGACGACGTCGAAGGCTCGATCGGCAAGCTCGGCGCGCTGTCGCGGATGATCGGCGCGACGCTGCGCGACACGGCGAACCCGACGATGCTGTCCGCCGGGTACAAGGCGAACGTCATCCCGTCGACCGCCGAGGCCACTGTGGACTGCCGCATCCTGCCCGGCCGCGAGGAGGCGTTCGACCGCGAGCTCGCCGAGATCCTCGGGCCGGACGTCGAACGCGAGTGGATCGGCCTGCCGCCGGTGGAGACGACGTTCGACGGCGCCCTGGTCGACGCGATGACGGCGTCGATCATCGCCGAGGACCCCGGCGCCCGCGTGCTGCCGTACATGCTCTCCGGCGGCACGGACGCGAAGTCGTTTCAGCAGCTCGGCATCCGCAACTTCGGCTTCGCGCCGCTGAAGCTGCCCTCGGACCTCGACTTCTCCGGTCTCTTCCACGGCGTGGACGAGCGGGTGCCGGTGGACGCCCTTAAGTTCGGTGTGCGCGTACTGGACCGTTTCCTGCGCAACAGCTGAGGAGGCCGTCGTGACCGCAGTGGACTTGACCGGGAAGGTCGCACTGGTCACGGGAGGCGCGGGCGGCATCGGGTCCGCCGCGGTGCGCCGGCTCGCGAAGCTCGGCGCACGGGTCGCGGTGCTGGACCTCGACGCCGCCGGTGCCGAGCGGGTCGCCTCCGCGGCCGGCGGTCTCGCCGTGTGCGGTGACGTCGCGGACCCGGCGACGATGCCCGCCGCCGTCGCACGGGTGGAGGAGGAGCTCGGCCGGCTCGATGTCGTGCTGCTCAACGCCGGGATCGGCGGGGGACAGGCCGGGATCGACGACGCGCTGGACGTGGCCCGGTACCGCAAGCTCGTCGGCGTCAACGTCGACCACGTCGTGTACGGGCTGTGCGCGGCGGTGCCGGCGCTGCGGCGCCAGGGCGGCGGGAAGGTCGTGATCACGGCGTCGCTGGCCGGGCTGGCGGCGATGACCGCCGATCCGCTCTACACGCTGACCAAGCACGCCGTCGTCGGGTACGCGCGGGCGGCGGGGCAGGCGTTGGCGCCCGAGGGGATCGTGGTGTCCGCGCTGTGTCCCGGGTTCGTGGACACGTTGCTGCTCGGGGCGGCGAAGGAGGAGTTCGACGCCGTCTCGTTCCCGTTGCTGACCCCGGCCGACATCGCGGACGCGCTCGAGTCGGTGCTGTCCGGCGGTGAGGCGGGGGAGGCCTGGGTCGTCCAGCCCGGCGGGGCGGCGTTGCCGTACCGGTTCCGCGGCGTGCCCGGCGCCGGGCAGCTGCCACCGGACGTCGTGCTCGGCCGCGGCTGAACCGTGTCCTTCACCGGGTCGTCTCGTTAGGACGAACAGACGACCCGGTGAAAGGAACTGCGCATGGTGCTGCTGGAGGACGGGACCGAGCTCAACGTGGTGCGCGCGGGCAACCCCGACGCCCCGGTCACGATCGTGCTGGCGCACGGGTACGCGCTCGACCACCGCAGCTGGCACAAGGTCGCGGCCGGCCTGAGCGCCGACTTCCAGGTGATCTCCTACGACCACCGCGGGCACGGCGCGTCGGCGGCCGCCACGAAGGAGACCGCGACGATCGAGCAGCTCGGGGACGACCTGGGGGAGCTGATCGAACGGGCGGTGCCGTCGGGGCACGTCGTGGTCGCCGGGCACTCGATGGGCGGGATGGCGGCGCTCGCGATGGCCGAGCGGCGGCCGCGGTTGTTCCAGCAGCGGGTGCTGGGCACGGTGTTCGTGTCCACGGCGGCCAGCGGGATGTCGGAGACGTCGCTCGCGTGGCCGAAGGCGCTGGGCAAGCTCGTGCGGGAGCTGGAGCGGGCGTTCGGGCCGATCGTGCGGGCGGTGCGGGAGAAGATCGAGCCGACGAAGACCGCGGGGCTGCGGTGGTGGCTGTTCGGCGACGAGCCCGCCGCCGAGGACGTCGAGCTGACCGCGGACATGGTCTGGGGGCACTGGCCGGAGACGATCGCGCTGTTCCGGCCGGCGGTGGACCGCTACGACCGGGAGGCCGGTCTCATGGTGGCGGGGGAGAAGACCGTCGTCGCGGTGGTGGGGGACGAGGACCGGCTGGTGGCGGAGTCCGACGCGGTGAAGTTCGGCGGCACGCCGGTCGTGCTGCCCGACGCCGGGCACATGTTGCCGCTGGAACGGCCGGCGGAGCTCGCCGGCCTCATCCGCGAGGTGGCCGCGAAGGCGTAGCGGGGGCCGGGCCGCTCGGGGGAGCGACCCGGCGTCGTGGCCTCTCAGGCGCTGGAACGGCGCCTGCCGGGCGGGCGGCCGAAGAGGCGGACGTGCTCGTCGACCAGCCATTCCTTGAGCGGCGCCCACTCCGGGTGGTGGTTGAGCACCAGCAGGCGGTGCATCCACCAGTTCGGGTCGTCGTGGCGGGGGAACGCGGCGAGCCAGGCGGCCCGGTCGTCCGCCGACAGGCCCCACAGGTGCGCCAGCTGGCCCTGGGCGTCGGTGTCGAGCTGGGCCGTGATGCGGCCGTCCTCGGTCTGCCACTCCGCGCGCAGTTCGCGCAGCACGGCTTTGGCGCGTTCGTCGTCCTCCGGCGCGGTGACGACGACGGTGTGCAGGCCCTGCGTGGCGGCTTCGGTCAGCAGGGCACGGGTTGACTCTTCGTCGTGCGGCAGTGCGCTGTGAGCGACCCCGACTTCGTGCGGCACGAGCTCCATGACACGGAATCTGATCATATGGTCCAACCACTTCGGTGAATTTTATTTTTTCAGTGTTGACTGATGAGTCACCTTCCGCGAGGTGGCCGGGGCGGTGGGGGAGCTCAAGGTTCGTTATCTCTATTGCTTCAGTGTTGACTGAAAAACGCCATCACCCGGTGCTCGCCTTCACCGGAGAGGTACAGCGTCTCGAAGGCGAAGACGTTAGCGCCCCAGCGCTCGGTGCCGGTGGCGGGAGGCAGGGACGCGGCCGCGTCGTAGCGGTTCGTGAACTCGGTGCCGGCCGTGATGGAGAGCTCGAACGCGAGCGCCGCGGCGGTGTGGTCACCCAGGTCGGCGGCCGCGCGCAGCCCGGCGGCACGGCTGGACGCGACGGCGTCCCAGTCGGGGTAGTGGGCCCGGCCCCCGGTGCCGAACGCGAAGCGGACGAGGTTGGGCTCGCCGTCGAGGCCCGAGATCTCGTCGAACCGCGCGGTGCTCGCAAGGACGTCGCCCGCGGGGGTGAGGACGCAGGCGGCGGTGGGGGCCAGGGTGTCGAGCAGGGCGAGCACGGTCGGCCGCAAGCGCGGTGGCGGGGGAGGGGAGCAGGTGCTCTCCGCCTTGACGAGGCGGTACAGGTGGACGCGTTCGTCGGCTGTCAGGTCCAGGGCGGCGGCGAGAGAGGCGAGGATCTGGCCGGAGGGGGAGCGGTCGGTACCGCGCTCGAGGCGGGTGAGGTACTCGACGCTGATGCCGGCGCGGTCGGCGAGCTCACCGCGGCGCAGGCCGGGGGTGCGGCGGCGGTGGGTGTCCGGTGGGGTGGTCGCTTCGCGGCGGGCGCGCAGGAAGCGGCCCAGGGCGTTGGTCACGCAACCGGATCCTAGAGGGGCCCTGGGCGGGACTCCCTCGGTTCCCGGCGGGCCGTGATGCTGTTGATCATGCGATACCGACTGTTCGGCCGGACCGGCCTGCGCGTCTCGGAGTTGTTGCTGGGCACGATGACGCTGCGTTCGGAGGACGTCGCCCGGAGGGTGGTCGGCGCGGACGCCGACGCGGGCGGCAACTTCCTCGACACGGCGTCGGCGTACGGGGAGAGCGAGGAGGTCCTCGGGGCGGTGCTGACGCGGCGGGACCGGTTCGTGGTGGCGACGAAGTACGCGTTGTCGCGGGACGTGCGGGACCCGAACGCGGGCGGGACCCACCGCAAGAACCTGGTGCTGTCGCTGGAGCGGTCGTTGCGGCGGCTGCGCACCGACTACGTGGACGTGCTGTGGGTGCACCTGTGGGACCGCCACACGCCGGCGGAGGAGACGATGCGTGCGCTCGACGACGTGGTGCGGGCGGGGAAGGTGCTCCACGTCGGGGTGTCGGACGCGCCGGCGTGGTTCGTCGCGCGGGCGAACACGCTGGCGCAGTGGCGGGACTGGACGCCGTTCGCGGGGCTGCAGGTGCCGTACAACCTGCTCCGGCGCGACGTCGAACGGGAGCTGCTGCCGATGGCGGCGGAGCTGGGCCTGACGGTGGCGGCGTGGGCGCCGCTGGCGGCGGGGAAGCTCTCGGGTGGCACGCGGCGGGCCGGGGAGCTGACCGAGGTGGAGGAACGCGGGGCGCGAGCCGTGCGGTCGGTCGCGCAGGAGCTGGGGACGACGCCGGCTCGGGTGGCGTTGGCGTGGGTGCGCGCGAACGGGGCGTTGCCGCTGGTGGGGGCGCGGACTCCGGAGCAGGTCGCCGACTGCGCGGGTGAGGTGGTGCTGCCGCCGGAAGCGGTCGCGCGCCTGGAGGCGGCGGCCCCGTTCGAGCGGGGCTTCCCGGCGGACTTCCTCGCGGAGTGCGAGGCGAGCCCGTTCGCGTTCGGCGAGGGCGTGGTGCTCAGGTGATGAGGCCGGGCACGAGGTCGGGCTGGCGCTTGCGGCGCAGCCAGACCTTGCGGGAGCCGTCGCCGTAGAGCAGCGTGCGGGACAGCTCCCAGCCCGCGAACTCGGCGTGGATGGCCAGCTGCGTGGTCGCGGTGCGGCGGGAGATGCCGGGTGGCAGGCGCAGCGGCCGGTACTCCCAGTCCCCGTCGATCACCCCTTCGGTCATGGCGAGATCACCTGTACCCCTCCGTTGTCGCCGGACGTGACCGTGACACGTCCGGTCTCCTGGTCGACGCTGACGGTGTTGGGCTGGCGCACGGTCGGGAACCGGTGCTTCTCGGCCGGTTCGCCGCCGGCGACGTCCAGGCCGACGACCTCGTTGCGCTCGGTCAGCGTGATCCACGCGATGTCGCGCTTGGCGTCGTAGGCGATGCCGTACGGGGTGCCGGGCACGGGGTAGCGCTGCCGCATGATCAGCGGGTTGATCGAGAACGCGAGGAACTCGCCGCCGCGGGTGTCGACGACGAGCAGGCGTCCGTAGCGGTCGGGGACGGCGTTGGTGGCGCCGTCGCCGGCGCGCAGGCCGGTGCCCCTGGTCTCGGCGCCCTTGTCGTCCTTCGTCATCTCGAAGACCGCGCTGCGCAGCCGGTCGAGCTCGACGTCGCGGCCGTTGACCTGGAACTTCAGCGTGGTGTCGCCCTCGGTGAAGCTGCCGCCGGGCGTGACGGAGCCGGGGAGGGCGGCGTTCTGGGCGGGGGAGAGGGCGGGCTTGGCGGCCTCGAGCGTCTCCGCGACCTGCAACGGGTCCTGGGAGGTCTCGCTCTGTCCGCACGCTGCCAGGGCGGCGGTGGTCAAGAGCAGAGCGGCGAGCCGGCGCAAGATCGGGTCCTCCTGTGGAGCGTCGTGAACTTCCAGCATCCACCACGTTCGGTCGGAGGTCACGCAAGGGGTGGGGTGAAACTCGTCCGCTCCACGGCGCAATATTCTCTATTGCCTCAGTGTCAACTAAAATTAAACCCCTGTCGTGTTTCCGGACCAGGTACACCCACGACCTCAAACAGCCAAGAAGTCAGGGAAGCGGACGCTCGGGGTAGGCGAGCTCGATGGCGCTGACGTCGTCGAGGGCGGCGCGGATCGCCGGGGGCAGGGTGAGCTGCTCGGCTTCGAGGGAGGCAAGCAGCTGGTTGGTGTCGCGGGCGCCGACGACGGGGGCGACGACGCCGTTGCGGTCGCGGACCCAGGCGAGGGCGACGCACAGCGGCGAGGTGCCGAGACCGTCCGCGGCGGTGACGACGGCCTGGACGATGCGGGCGGCGCGGTCGTTGCGGTGCTGTTCGACGTAGCCGGCGAAGTGGGTGGAGGCGCCGCGGGAGTCGGCTGGGGTGCCGTTGCGGTATTTGCCGGTGAGGACGCCGCGGCCGAGGGGGGCCCACGGAAGCAGGCCGAGTCCGTGGTGCAGGGCGGCGGGGACGACTTCGCGTTCGACGCCGCGTTCGAGCAGGGAGTACTCGACCTGGGTGGAGATGAGGGGGTGGGTGGAGGGGGTCATGGCGGCGGTGGCGGTTTGCCAGCCGCTGTAGTTGGAGATGCCGGCGTAGCGGACCTTGCCGGTGTTGATGGCGTGGTCGACGGCGGAGAGGGTCTCGTCGACGGGGACGGTGGTGTCCCAGGCGTGGAGTTGCCAGAGGTCGACGTGGTCGACGCCGAGGCGGCGCAGTGAGCCGTCGAGGGCGGTGAGCAGGGCGCCGCGGGAGGCGCCGCCGCCGAAGGGGCCGTCGGTGCGGCGGGCGACGGCTTTGGTGGCGATGACGAGGTCGTCGCGGGGGGCGACTTCGCCGAGGAGGGTGCCGAGGATGCGTTCGGCTTCGCCTTCGGTGTAGACGTCGGCGGTGTCGACGAGGGTGCCGCCGGCGTCGGTGAAGGCCATGAGCTGGGTGGCGGCCTCGTCGGCGTCGGTGTCGCGGCCCCACGTCATCGTGCCCAGTGCTGTCCTGGAGACGCGCAGGCCGCTGCGGCCGAGGTGTCGCTGTTGCACGTGCGCGATGCTAAGGGGTGATCATCGTGTGAGCCTGGCAATCGGTGTTACTGACCGGTAGGGTCTCGCTGCGTGAAGCTCGGACTGAACCTCGGATACTGGGGCGCCGGCAACGACGCGGCGAACCTCGAACTGGCCAAGGAGGCCGACCGGCTCGGCTTTTCGGTGGTGTGGGCCGCGGAGGCCTACGGCTCCGACGCGCCGACGGTGCTCGCGTGGGTGGCCGCGCAGACCGAACGCATCGACGTCGGCAGCGCGATCTTCCAGATCCCGGCGCGGACGCCCGCGATGGCGGCGATGACGGCGGCCACGCTGGACACGTTGTCGGGTGGCCGGTTCCGGATGGGGCTGGGCGTGTCGGGGCCGCAGGTGTCGGAGGGCTGGCACGGTGTGCGGTTCGACAAGCCGCTGGCGCGGACGCGGGAGTACGTGGAGATCGTCCGGAAGGCGTTGTCGCGGGAGAAGCTGCGCTTCGAGGGCGAGCACTACACGCTGCCGCTGCCGGACGGTCCCGGCAAGGCGTTGCAGTTGACGGTGCACCCGGTGCGGGAGCGGATTCCGGTGTACCTGGCGGCGGTGGGTCCGAAGAACCTGGAGCTGACGGGGGAGATCGCGGACGGCTGGCTGGCGATCTTCTTCTCGCCGGAGTTCTCGGCGGAGTCGCTGGCGTCGGTGCGGGCGGGCCGGGAGAGGGCCGGGAAGTCGATGGACGGGTTCGACGTCGTTCCGACGGTGCCCCTGGTGGTGGGTGAGGACTGGAAGGCGTGTGCGGACCCGGTGCGGGCGTACACGGCGTTGTACGTGGGCGGCATGGGGTCGCGGAAGCAGAACTTCTACAACAACCTGATGGTGCGGATGGGTTTTCCGGCCGAGGCGGAGGAGATCCAGGAGAAGTACCTGTCGCGGGACTACGCGGGGGCGATGGCGGCGATTCCGCTGGAGTTCCTGGACGCGACGGCGTTGCTGGGGTCGAAGGAGCGCATAGCAGACAAGATGAAGGCGCTCGCTGCCGCGGGGGTCACCACGCTGTCCGTTTCGCCGATGCTGCAAGATCTCGAGCAGGGGATCGCGGGCCTTCGCACCGCGGCCGAGGCTCTGGATCTGGCAGGAGTGGGTAGTTGAGCTGGTTGCAGGCTCTGGTCCTCGGACTGGTCCAAGGACTGACGGAATTCCTGCCGATTTCCAGCAGTGCGCACCTGCGCATCACGTCGACGCTGTTCTTCGGCAACGACGCGGGCGCTTCGTTCACCGCGGTGATCCAGCTGGGTACCGAGGTGGCGGTGCTGATCTACTTCGCCAAGGACATCGGGCGCTTCATCAGCGCCTGGTTCCGCGGCTTGTTCAACGCCGAGGCGCGCAAGGAGAAGGACTACCGGCTCGCCTGGTACGTGATCATCGGTTCGGTGCCGATCTCGGTTCTGGGTTATCTGCTGAAGGACGAGATCCGGACGTCGGCGCGGAACCTGTGGATCACGGCGACGATGCTGGTGGTGTTCGGTCTGCTGCTGGGGCTGGCGGATCACCTGGCGAAGCAGCAGCGCGACGAGTTGCGGATGAAGGACGCGATCGGGATGGGGCTGGCGCAGGCGCTGGCGTTGATCCCGGGTGTGTCGCGTTCGGGTGGGACGTTGACGGCGGGGTTGTTCCTGGGGCTGACGCGGGAGGCGGCGGCGCGGTACTCGTTCCTGCTGGCGATTCCGGCGGTGTTCGGGGCGGGGTTGTTCTCGATCCCGGACGTGCTGGAGCGCTCGGGTGAGGGTGTGCAGGCGTCGATTCCGCAGATGGTCGTGGCGACGCTGATCTCGTTCGTGGTGGGGTACGCGACTATCGCGTGGTTGTTGAAGTACGTGTCGAAGCATTCGTACTCGGCGTTCGTGTGGTACCGGTTGATGCTGGGTCTGGTGCTGATGGGGCTGCTGTCGATGGGGTTGCTGCAGCCGATCTAAGGTGGGTGTCGTGGCCACGGTGATCCTGCTCCGACATGCTCGTTCGACTGCCAACGGTTCCGGTGTGCTCGCCGGGAGAGCCGCTGGTGTGGGGTTGGACGAGCGGGGGCGGGCACAGGCGGCGGCTCTGGTGGGCCGGTTGAAGGACGTTCCGGTCGCGGCGGTGGTGTCGTCTCCTCTGCAGCGGTGCGGGGAGACGCTGGCGCCGTTGCTGGCCGATCGGTCGTTGGAGGCCGTGGCGGAGCCGGACGTGTCCGAAGTGGATTACGGGGCGTGGACCGGCAAGGCGTTGAAGGACCTGTTCGACGAGCCGTTGTGGAAGGTCGTGCAGCAGCACCCGTCCGCGGCGGTGTTCCCGGACGGTGAGGGTCTGGCGCAGGTGCAGGCGCGTGCGGTGGCGGCGGTGCGGGCGCATGACGCGCGGATCTCGCAGGAGCACGGTCCTGGTGCGGTGTGGGTGTTGTGCTCGCACGGTGATGTGATCAAGGCTGTGCTGGCGGACGCGCTGGGTGTGCACCTGGACGGGTTCCAGCGGATCGTGGTGGACCCGTGTTCGATCTCGGTGGTGCAGTACACGCCGACGCGGCCTTTTGTGTTGCGGTCCAACGACAACGGCGGGGATCTGTCGGGTGTGGTGCCTGCTCCGCAGGAGGCGCCGTCGTCGGACGCTACCGTGGGTGGCGCGACCGGTTCCTGAGGTAGCGCTGTTCGGGTGCGCTGAGGGTGAGTTTCGCGGCTTTCTCGTAGTCGAGGCGGGCTTGGTCGTGGTCTCCGCGCAGGTCGAGTAGGTGTGCGCGGACGGCGTGGACCCGGTGGTGGTCGAGGTCGAGGGTGGCGAGTTCGTCGAGGGCTTGCTGGGGGCCGTGGACCATGGCGACGGCGACGATGCGGTTGAGGGTGACCATCGGGCCGGGTGCGGTGACGGTGAGCAGGTCGTAGAGGCCGAGGATCTCGTGCCAGTCGGTGTCGTCGGCGGTCTTGGCTTCGGAGTGGACGGCCGCGATGGCTGCCTGGAGCTGGTAGGGGCCGATGCGGGTGGTGGTGAGTGCCTGCCGGACGAGTGCGGTGGCTTCGTCGATGGCCTGGTGGTCCCAGGTGCTGCGGTCTTGGTCGGCGAGGGGGACGAGTGCGCCGTAGGGGTCGGTGCGGGCGGGGCGGCGGGCGTCGGTGAGCAGCATGAGTGCGAGCAGCCCGGTGAGTTCGCCGTCGTCGGGTCGTCTGCGGTGCAATTGGCGGGTGAGGCGGAGGGCTTCGGCGGTGAGGTCGACGCGGACGAGGTCGTTGCCGGAGCTGGCGGTGGAGCCTTCGGTGAAGATCAGGTAGAGGACGTGCAGGACCGCGGTGAGGTCCTGGGGTGGGCGGAAGCGGGCGCCGGCTTGTTTGATCTTCTGCTTGGCGCGGCTGATCCGTTGCGCGATGGTGGCTTCCGGTACGAGGAACGCCCTGGCGATCTCGGCGGTGGTCAGGCCGCCGACCGCTCGGAGGGTGAGGGCGATCTGGGAGGCGGTGGTGAGGCTGTCGTGGCAGCACAGCGCCAGGATCGTGAGGGTGTCGTCGTGGGCGGGGACCGGGTCGGGTGCCGGGGTGAGTGCGATGACCTTGTCTTCGCGCCGGCGGCGGGCGGCGTCGGCGCGGTACTGCTCGATCCAGCGGCGGCTGGCGGTGGTGATGAGCCAGCCCCGGGGGTTGTCGGGTATCCCGTCGGCGGGCCATTGCCGGGTGGCGGCGAGCAGGGCTTCCTGGACGGCGTCCTCGCAGACGTCGAACTGCCCGTGGCGGCGGACGAGGACGCCGAGGACCTGCGGCGCGAGGTCGCGCAGCAGGCCGTCGAGTGGTGTGGTCACAGGTCGTTGAGCAGGGAGGCGTCCCAGACGGGGCGGACCTCGATGCCGTCGTTGTGGGCGTCGGGCAGGGTGGCGGCGTGGGCGATGACCTGGTCGATGGAGTCGGCTTCGACGAGGTAGAAGCCGGCGAGGTACTCCTTGGCCTCGGCGAAGGGGCCGTCGGTGACGACGACTTCGCCGTTGCGGATGCTGACGCCCTTGCCGGTCTCGGGTCCGGGGAGTCCTTCGCTGACGACGAGTTCGCCGGAGGCGCGGAGCCGGTCGGACAGGTCGTAGTGGTCCTGGCCGAACTGGCGTTGCTGCTGTTCGGTGAGCTTGTCCCAGGCGGCCCGGGACTGGGGGTTGCTGTAGATGAGGATCAGGTACTTCACTTGCGGCCTCCTGCGCGCTGGCTGGCGGGAAATCTTCTCACCGCCATGTCGAAACCGCGGGGCTCGTCTCGACACCGGGGTGTCAGTTCGCCGTGGAGGAGGTGCCGGGATGACCCGGACGCTGGTGCAGGACGAGGTCGAGATCCGCGCGTTGTTCGCCGAGCACACCGAGGGGATGCGGGTGCGTTCGCCGGAGCGGGTGGTGGCGCGGTATGCCGGGGACGTGGTGACGGCGACGTTGGCGCCGCCGTTGCGCAACTGCGCTGCGGACTCGCGGGACGTGGAGTCGCTGGCGGGGTGGATGGCCGGGTTCGAGGGGCCGATCACGCTGGAGTACCACGACATGGCGGTGGTGGTGTCGGGTGATGTGGCGTTCGCGCACGGGTTGTGCCGGCTGGCGGCGGTGCCGGTGGGGTATCCGGAGGGGTTCTCGATGTGGATGCGCACGACGGTGGGGTTGTGCCGGCGGGAGGGGCGGTGGCTGGTGGTGCATTCGCACGATTCGGTGCCGTTCCACATGGACGGGTCGTTCCTGGCGGCCACCGACCTGGAGCCGTAGATCGGGCGTGGGCCCGGACCGTGCAGGGGATGCGGTCCGGGCCCACGCCTGTGTCGTGCGGGGGTGTTACTTCACGTTGACCGCGGCCCAGGCGCGGTTGACGGCCGCGTATTCGGCCGAGGAGGCGCCGTAGAGGTCGGATGCGGCGGCGAGGGTGCCGGTGCGGGCCGCGGCGTACTTGGTGCTGGAGGTGAACTTGGTGGTCAGGGCGCGGTACCAGATCTTCTCGGCCTTGTCGCGGCCGATGCCGGTGACGGACTGGCCGTCGGCGGTGGGGGAGTCGTAGGCGACGCCGTTGATGGTCTTGGCGCCGCTGCCCTCGGAGAGCAGGTAGAAGAAGTGGTTGGCGATGCCGCTGGAGTAGTGGACGTCGACGCTGCCGGCGCTGCTGGACCAGTAGTCGAGGCTCTTGCCGTCCTTGGAGGGCTTGTCCATGTAGCGCAGGGGCTTGCCGTCGCCGCGGATGTTGATCTTCTCGCCGATGAGGTAGTCGCCGGCGTCGGTGGTGTTGGCGGCGTAGAACTCGGTGGTGGAGCCGAAGATGTCGCTGGTGGCCTCGTTGAGGCCGCCGGACTCGCCGGAGTAGACCAGGCCCGCGGTGGCGGAGGTGACGCCGTGGCTCATCTCGTGGGCGGCGACGTCGATGCTGGTGAGCGGGTTGCGGTTCTGGGCGCCGTCGCCGTAGGTCATGCAGAAGCAGGAGTCGGTCCAGAAGGCGTTGCTGTAGTTGGTGCCGTAGTGGACCTTGCTCAGTGCGCCTTGGCCGTTGTTCTTGATGCCGTTGCGGCCATGGACGAACTTGTAGTAGTCCCAGGTCTTGGCGGCGCCGAAGGCGGCGTCGACGCCGGCGGTGGCCTTGTCGGTGTAGGTGCCGTTGCCCCACTTGTTGTCGGCGTCGGTGAACAGGGTGCCGGTGCCGGAGCCGTTGTTGAGGTTGTTGACCTGCTGGTTGCCGCGGGCGGGGTCCTTGAGCTGGTAGGTGGACCCGGACTGGGTGGTGTTGAGGGCGACGGTGCCGGTGTAGGTGGACTGGCCGGTGCCTTCGACGTGGTGGACGTCGTCGTAGGTCAGCAGGGTCTCGCCGGTGCGGGCGTCGGTGAAGGTGTGCAGTTCGGACGGGGTCTGGTCGTCCTTGACGCTGTGGGTGACCTTCTCCCACGCGAGCACGGGAGCGTGGTCGAGGGCGAACACGACCAGCGTCGCGTCGGTGGCGGTGGTGGCCGGGGCGGTGGTGTCGAGGCCCGCGAGGGTGGCCGGTGAGGCTTTGGTGACGGCGGTGACCTGGCCGGACTTCTGGGCGACGACGAGGTCGCCGCCGATGACCTCGAGGCCGTTGAGGGTGCGGTCGAACCGCAGGTGGACGGTGCCGTCGGCGTCGCGGACGACGTCGCGGGGGACGAGGTGCTCGCCGCCGGACAGGCCGAGGGCGGCGGCGATCGTGCTCGTCTGGTCGGCGGCCGGGCCGGGGGCGGCGGTCGCGGTGAAGGTGCCGGTGGCGGCGAGGGCCGCCGCGGACATCAGGGCGGTGGTGACGCCGAGGGTCGTGCGCTTCATGGACGCTCCTGTTCCGGTGCAGGGGGTGAGCGCTCCGGCGGTGCAGGGGTGCCGGGGCCGGTCACCGTGGAACAGCCCGGCCGGGTGGTGATGACCGGGCGTGGCGATCGTATTGCTCTCGGTGCATGCGACCAGGGGGTCCCAGGATGCGAGAGCGGTTCACGAATGTGGCTGCGTCGCTGGTCAGAGAGTTGCGTTTTGTCCGAATGGCGGGACGAACACGCAGCTCACCCGGTGTGGAAACGACACGGAAACGTTCAGCGCCGGTGCCTGCGGACGGGCTAGCGCGGTGCTCCGTCCGGTGCGCCTCGACCGGCGGGGATCGTGTTTACGGTCAACTCCCCAAGTGAGAGCCCGGTCACACCTTCACAGGCCCAGTCGGGTGACCGCGTTGTCCTCGAGCGGGTTGGCGGTGCGGATGTAGCGGTGCACCGTGCGCGGGTTCGTCCACCGGCCCTGCCGCATGATCTCGCGGTCGCTCGCCCCGCCCAGCGCCGCCTGCGTCGCGAACCCCGCCCGCAGCGAGTGCCCGCCGAACAGCGCCGGGTCCAGGCCCGCCCGCAGCGCGTACCGCTTCACCAGCTCCGCCACCGCGCGCCCGGACATCGCCGTGGTGCCGACGCCGCCGTGCCGGTTGATCACCGGGAACACCGCGCCCGTGCGGGTGGACCCGGCGAACCCGTGGCAGCGGTGCAGGCCGTTCTCGGTGATCTCCCGGCCGTCGAGCACGTCCGACCAGTCCGCGAACGCGCACACCGGGCACGTCGGGCGGCGGCTGCCGCGGGGCAGCACCACCGACTGCTGGTGGCGGCCGGTCTGGTCGGTCTTCGTCGTGCCGAGGCGGATCAGCAGCAGCGGTTCGTGCGTGCGCGGGTCCACGTCCACCGCGACGTCGTCGAACTCGATCGCCGCGAGCTCGCTGCGCCGCAACGCCCCCGCGAACCCGACCAGCAGCAGCACCGCGTCGCGCGCTCGTGCCGGGCCGCCGGCGGGCCGTTCGGCCAGCAGGGCCTCGAGGGTGTCGAGCAGCACCGGGCGCTTGCGGCGGGGCTGCGCCTTGCGGGTGCGGCGGATACCGCGCAGCGTCAGCCGCACCACGTCGCTGCGCGTGGGGCTCGGCAGCCCGTTCGCCGCGTGCACCGCCGCGATCGCCGCCGCCTTGCGCTCCAGCGTCGAGGCGCCGAACGCCGCCGACCCGTCCGGTTTCACCGTGTCCGCCGCCGCGGCCAGGTACACCGCCACGTCCAGCGGGTCCGCCGGCAGCGCCTGCCGGCCCTCGGCCTGGCACCAGCCCGCCCACGCGATCCAGTCCGACCGGTACGCGCGCACCGTGTTCGGCGACTGCGCGCTGCGCAGGTAACTCGACAGCGACGCCGCCTGCTCGTCGTCGAACCGCTCACGGACCCTGGCGAGCGCGTCGACGTCGACCAGCACCGAGTGCGACACCCGGACCAGCGCGTGCTGGACGGGTTCAGGCAGGCTCACACCCGCGATGGTAGTCCCTTGATCAACTCGACGACCTCGTCCGGCGTGAACTCACACCCGCTGATCCCCACGTTCACCTCGAAGCTGCACCGCCGCGGGTCCGGGTTGGACCGCGCGTAGAGGAACAGCCGGATCCCCGTGTGCGCCAGCAGGTCCTCCGCCGCCCGCAGGGCGTCCTGCCGCGACAGCGGCAGGTGGACGTGGAACAGGGGAGTGACCGGCACCTGCGGGGTCGTGTGCGCGAACCCGTCGGCGTTGATCGCCGCTGCGATCGCCTGCGCGTGGGCCTTGAACTCCGCCATCCGCGGCAGGGCATCGTCCAGGCCCATCAGCGCCGCGGCCGCCAGCGGCCACGCGTCCACGATCGCCCCGCCCAGCCGGCGCCGCCACACCGCCGCCTGCGCGATCGTGTCGTCGTCGCCCGCGAGGACCGCGCCGCGCACCCCTTCGAGTGCTTTGTAGAGCGACACGTACACCGTGTCGAACAACGCCGAGATCTCCGCCAGCGACGCGTCGTAGCCGGTCTGCGCCTCCCACAGGCGGGCGCCGTCGCAGTGCACCGCCGCACCGGACTCGCGCGCCCATTTCGCCTGCGCCGCCAGGTCCTCGAACGAGGGCAGCAGGCCGCCGATGTCGCGCTGCGGCAGTTCGACCACCACCGCCGCGAGCGGTTCCCCTGCCGTCTTGAGGTCGTCCAGGGTCATCAGCTCGTGGCGGTCGCCCATCGGGTGCAGCCGCAGCCCGTGCACCGCGCTGTAGCCCTGGTTCTCCCACACCTGCAGGTGCGTCTGCGGGTGCGCGGCGAACGTCCACCGCCCGGTGCGTTCCGCGTGCACCCGCAACGCGGCCTGCTGCGCCATCGTTCCGGTCGGGAAGAACAGCGCCTTCGGTTTGCCCAGCAGGCCCGCGACCCGGTCCTCCAGCTCCCGCACCGGGTCCTCGGGCCGCGTGCCCGGGGAGACGTAGGCGGTCAGGCGGCGCAGGACCTCGGCCGGCGACCGGCGCGAACCGCTGTGGTGCGACAGGGAACGACGGATGTCCATGCACCCAACCCTACCTATTGCCAGTAATGTGCAATAGGGCCATTCGCCGTGATCAGAGCCCCGCGCTCCGCCAGAGTCGGGCCGCACCGGGATCAGGCTGCACCGGGATCAGGCTGCGGCGAGCCGGGCGTCCAGCTCCGCCTCGTCCGCCACGAACCACAGCTGCCGGCCCGAGTTCGACTCGCGCACGAAGTCGCGCAACGCCGTGCTCGCCGCCACCTGCTCGGTGATGTCGCCGACCACGGCGACCTTGAACCCGTACTGCTGCAGCTTCTGCACCACCGTGCCCGCGACCCGCGTGCGCAGCACCAGGAAGTCCTCGCCCAGCCGCGGCAACGGCAGCGCCAGCCACTGCACGTCCTGACCCCACAACGTCGCGATCAGGTCCACGGCAGACTGCTCGTCCACCACCGGCGGGCCGTCCGGGGAGCACATCAACACCGTCGCGCCGTGGCGCGTCCGCACAACATCAGGCATGGCACGGCAACCTAGCGGCGCCCTCACGGCGGTGTCGCCGCAATTCCCGCGCGCCCGATGATCACTCCTTGCTAGCCTCACCCGGACGTGACCGGCCCGAGGAGGTGAGACCCATCAACGCGGTGAACCCCGATGGGCGCTCCCCGGCACGCGCGACCTGACGCGCATCGCCCAGGGGGAGCGCTCCACGCAGCCCCGAAAGGCGACCAGCCATGCGCTACACCTCGCACACCACCTCCGGCGACGGCACCACCGAACGCGACCTCGACCACGACGGCGTCCCCGGCGTCCTGTGGACCCCCGCCGGCACCGTCACCGGCCTCGTGCTCAGCGCCCACGGCGGCGGGCAGCACAAACGAGCCCCCGGCGTCGTCGCCCGCGCCCACCACTGCGCCGCCGCCGGACTCGCCGTCCTCACCCTCGACACCCCCGGCCACGGCGACCGGCCCCGCACCGCCCAGGACGACCACTTCGCCACCGAGATCCGCGCCCGCCTCACCACCGGCCAGGACGCCGGCGCGCTCATCGCCGAGTACAACGCCCTGCTGGCCGCACAGGCGGTCCCCGAATGGCGATCCGCGCTCGATGTTCTCACCGGCACCCTCGGCATCGGCGAGAACGTCGGGTTCTGGGGCCTGTCGCTGGGCAGCGCCGTCGGCATCCCGCTCGCCGCCGCCGAACCCCGCATCCGCACCGCCGTGTTCGGCCTCCTCGGCGCCACCGCCGACCTCACCCGCGCCGCCGCCGCGACCACCGCCACCGTCCGGTTCCTGCTGCAGTGCGACGACCAGCTCGTCCCGCGCGACGCCGCGCTCGCCCTGTTCGACGCCTTCACCACCCGCCGCAAGACCCTGCACGCCAACCCCGGCGGGCACGGCGAGGTGCCCCGCCACGAACTCGACGACGCCGTCGGGTTCCTCGCCGCGGGCTGAGAATTGCCGCGCGCCCGGCAGGCCGGGCTGGGTAGCGTCGCGGCCCATGCGGGACCTCGCGACGCTGCCCCAAGCCCACCTGCACGTGCACCTGGAAAGCACCGTGCGCCCCGGCACCCTCGCCGAACTCGCCGACGCGCACGGCATCGACGTGCGGGCGCGCACGGGACCGTTCGACGACTTCGCGCAGTTCGCCGACCACAACGGACGAGTGCGGGACTGCCTGCGGCGAGCCGAGGACTTCCACCGGATCGCGTACGAGTTCTGCGCCGAGGAAGCAGCGCAGGGGACCCGCTACGCGGAGGTGACGTTCACCGCGGCAGCGCACGGGGAACGGCTCTCGGATCCGGACATGCCGCTCGAGGCGGTGTTGTCCGGGCTCGCCGCAGGACAGGCCGCCCACGGCATCGAATGCCGTGTGATCGTGGACCACCCTCGCAAGAGGACGGTCGAACGCTTCGAGACCTCGCTGCGCCTCGCCCTGGCGCACCCGCAGGTCGTCGCGATCGGCGTGGCCGGAGCGGAGGACCACCCCCTCACCCCGTTCACCGCCGTGTTCCGCGCCGCCCGCGAAGCCGGCATCGGCCTGGTGCACCACGCCGGCGAGTGCTGCGGGCCGGCCAGCGTCGCCGAAGCCGTCACCGTCGGCCTCGCCGACCGGATCGGCCACGGGTTCCGCGCCCTCGAGGACCCCGAGGTCGTCGCACTGCTGCGCGACCGCGCGATCCCGCTCGAAGCATGCCCGTCGTCCAACGTCGCGTTGGGACTGGTCGGCTCACTCTCCTCTCATCCGCTGCCACGCCTGCTCGACGCCGGGCTGACCGTCACGCTCAGCACCGACATCCCCTCCACCACCGGCACCACGCTCACCGACGAGTACCGGCTGCTGCGCGACGAGCTCGGCCTCGACGACGACACCCTGGCCACCCTCGCAGCCAACGCCGTCGACGCCTCCTTCGCCCCCGACACCACGAAAGCGATACTGCGTCAGGACATCGCCACCTGGCGGGCCGGTTCGTAGCAGACCAGCCCGTGCTCGGCCGCCAGCAACGCCACCAGCTCCAGCACCCGCCGCCGCCCCGGCCACACCACGTGCACGATCACCGCGTCCGTGCCCACCGTCAGCGCCTCGTCCCACGACACCGCCGAACCAGGATCCGGCGACGTCCGCCGCAACTCGCGCACGAACGCCGCCACCGACGGCTCGAACGCCCCCAACGGCGACGACCGCAACTCCGCGTACCGGGCCGCCGCCTCCGGCACCGACGCCGGACCGGGAGCCCGCCACACCACCACATCGACCGGCACGTCCGCACCCGCCGAACCACCCACCGCGACGTCCATCACGCCACCTTCCCGAACAACGCACCCAGCCTCGGAAGCCGCGCCGCGATCCCCGCCGGGTCCGCGAAGTCGAACTGCTCACCCTCCGGAGCCGGGGACACCAGCAAGTCCAGCCCCCGCGAGGCCAGCTCGGTCTCCAGATCACCGTCGAGCGCCTCGCCCGCCACGTAGTCGAGGCCCTCCCAGTCCGGCCAGTCCTCATCGGCCCACGCGTGCACCCCACCCCACGACGCGAGGAAACGGATGTGCGGCGATTCGGCCAACGCGTCCGGATCCGCCGCCACCGCGTCGAACACCGCCCGCCCCTGACCGACCAGCCACGCCTGGAAGTAGAAGAACCCGTCGTCCGAGCACAGCCCGCCGCAGATCAGGTCCGCCGCCTGCCAGTGCTCCCACGTGTCGACCCGGCGTCGCACCTCATCGAGCCGCACCGCGAACTCCACCACCTCACCGGGCGGCATCACGGCCAGCGCGGCCGTCAGCCACTCCAGCCGCTCGTCCTGGCCGGAGGTCTCCGCAGCGGAGGTCTCCACCAGGCCCCAGAACGCGTTCAGGTCCATGTCGAGCACGCTAGCGACAGGGTCTGACAATTTTGGACGCCCCGACATCACCGCAGCTCAGAGCCGTTGAGACGGTGCCGGGAGCGGACCGGGAGGGCCCGCTGGGGGAAGCGAGCGGGGCGGAAAGGCCACAGGGGTGGCGGCAGCCGGGCTCGCGGGCCGGAGGAGGAGGAGGAGGAGGAGGAGGAGGAGGAGGAGGAGGAGGAGGAGGAGGAGGAGGAGGCCCGAGGGCGGTGGGACGCGTCGGCCCCCGTCGATCCGGGTGGGCAGCCGGTCGGTGCCGCGTGGACCGCACCAGGTGGACCGCGCTGGTGCTCGCCGGGGTGTTCGAGGTCGGGTGCGCGCTGCCAGTGGGCGGTAGCCGCTGGTCAGGCGTCGTGAACGTCGTCACGCGGTTATTGGCGCGAACGATTCGCACGGCCTGACTATCCTTGAACCCAAATGGACACCCCGCTCGCTGAACTGCACGAACGCCTGCCCGAGCTCATGCCGCGTGATCAACGCCGGCTCGCCAGGCGCCTCGACGGCGCACGCAAGGTCAAAGACCCCATGGCGCGCCGCAAGATCGCCGAGGAGATCTCCTCCCTGATCGACGAGGCCGCCCTCAAGGTCGCGCTGCGCCGGGAGTCCGTTCCGAAGATCAGCTATCCCGACGAGCTCCCCGTCAGCCAGCACAAGGACGAGATCAAAGAGCTCATCGCGCACCACCAGGTGGTGATCGTCGCGGGCGAGACCGGGTCGGGCAAGACCACCCAGCTGCCCAAGATCTGCCTCGAGCTCGGCCGCGGCGTCACCGGCCAGATCGGCCACACCCAGCCCCGCCGCATCGCCGCCCGCACCGTCGCCGAACGCGTCGCCGAGGAGCTGGGCACCAAGCTCGGCGACACCGTCGGCTACAAGGTCCGGTTCACCGACCAGTCCGGCGACGAGACGCTCGTCAAGCTCATGACCGACGGCATCCTGCTCGCCGAGATCCAGACCGACCGGACGCTGAGCAGGTACGACACGATCATCATCGACGAGGCCCACGAACGCAGCCTCAACGTCGACTTCCTGCTCGGCTACCTCAAGCAGCTCCTGCCGCGCCGCCCCGACCTCAAGGTCGTCATCACCTCCGCGACGATCGACCCGCAGCGGTTCAGCGCGCACTTCGAGAACGCCCCGGTCATCGAGGTCTCCGGCCGCACCTACCCCGTCGAGACCCGCTACCGGCCCCTCGACGAGGACGACGACCAGACCCAGGGCATCGTGAACGCCGTCCGCGAACTGCTGGCCGAAGGCCCCGGCGACGTCCTCGTGTTCCTCTCCGGCGAACGCGAGATCCGCGACACCGCCGACGCCCTCAAAGCCGAAGACCTCAAAAACACCGAGATCCTCCCGCTCTACGCGCGGCTGTCGGTGGGGGAGCAGCACCGGGTCTTCCAGCGCCACACCGGACGCCGCGTCGTGCTCGCCACCAACGTCGCCGAGACCAGCCTCACCGTGCCGGGCATCAAGTACGTCGTCGACCCCGGCAACGCCCGCATCTCCCGCTACAGCCACCGCCTCAAGGTCCAGCGGCTGCCCATCGAACCCATCAGCCAGGCGTCGGCCAACCAGCGCAAGGGCCGCTGCGGCCGCGTCAGCGAGGGCATCTGCATCCGCCTGTACTCCGAGGAGGACTTCGAGGCCCGCCCGGAGTTCACCGACGCGGAGATCCTGCGCACCAACCTCGCCAGCGTCATCCTGCAGATGACCAACATCGGTCTCGGCGACGTCGCGAAGTTCCCCTTCATCGACCCGCCCGACTCCCGCAACATCAACGACGGCATCGGCCTGCTGCAGGAGCTCGGCGCCATCAACGCCGCCGAGAAGAAGCTCACCCCCACCGGCCGCAAGCTCGCCGCGCTGCCGGTCGACCCGCGCCTTGGTCGCATGGTCCTCGAAGCCGACACCACGGGCTGTCTCAAAGAGGTCATGATCATCGCCGCGGCGCTGTCCATCCAGGACCCCCGCGAACGCCCCGCCGAGCACCAGGAAGCCGCGACCCAGCAGCACGCGCGGTTCGTGGACAAGGAATCGGACTTCGTCACGTTCCTCAACCTCTGGGAGTACCTGCGCGAGCAGCAGAAGGAGCTGTCGGGCAACCAGTTCCGCAAGCGCTGCAAGGCCGAGTTCCTCAACTACCTGCGCGTGCGCGAGTGGCAGGACATCTACCTGCAGCTGCGGCAGGTCGCCAAGCAGATCGGCATGCACCTGGGCGACCAGCCGGGCGACCCCCGCAACATCCACATCGCCCTGCTGTCCGGGCTGCTCAGCCACATCGGCGTCAAGGACGTCCTCAAGAAGCAGGCGCCGAACGAGAAACGCCGCCCCCTGACGGAGTTCCTCGGCGCCCGCAACGCCAAGTTCGCGATCTTCCCCGGCTCCGCGCTGGCGAAGAAACCACCGCAGTGGGTGATGGCCGCCGAGCTCGTCGAGACCAGCCGGCTGTGGGGGCGCATCGCCGCCAGGATCGAACCCGAGTGGGCCGAACGCCTCGGCGAGCACGTCGTCAAGCGCCAGTACTCCGAACCCCACTGGGAAACCAAGCGCGGCAGCGTCGTCGCGCTGGAGAAGGTGACGCTGTACGGGGTGCCGATCGTCGCCGGCCGCAAGGTCAACTACGGGCGCATCGACCCGGAGCTGTCCCGCGAGCTGTTCATCCGTCACGCCCTGGTGCAGGGGGAGTGGATCACGCACCACCGGTTCTTCCACACCAACCGGGCGATGCTCGAGGAAGTCGGCGAGCTGGAGAACCGCGCCCGCAGGCGTGACATCGTCGTCGACGAGGAGACGCTGTTCGAGTTCTACGACAAGCGGGTGGCCCCCGAGGTCGTGTCCGCGCGGCACTTCGACTCGTGGTGGAAGAAGCAGAAGGACAAGAACCAGCTCACCTTCACCAGGCAGATGCTGGTCAACGACCGGGCCGACGTCACCCCCGACGCCTACCCCGACCAGTGGCGCCAGGGCGAGCTGACGCTGCCGCTGAGCTACCACTTCGAGCCCGGCACCAAGAACGACGGCGTGACCGTGCAGCTGCCGCTGCCGGCGCTCACCACGCTCGACGACGACGCGTTCTCCTGGCAGATCCCCGGCCTGCGCCACGACCTCGTCGTCGCCCTGATCCGGTCGCTGCCCAAGCAGATCCGCCGCAACTTCGTGCCCGTGCCCGACGTCGCCACCGCCGTGCTCGCCCGCATCACCCCCGGTGAGACGTCGCTGCTCGGCGGCGTCGAACGCGAACTCAAGGCCCTGACCGGTGTCACCGTGCACCGCGAGGACTGGCAGTTCGACGCCGTCCCCGACCACCTCAAGCTCACCTTCCAGGTCGTCGACGAGCACAACCGCACCCTCGCCGAGGGCAAGGACATCGCCGCGCTCAAGGAGAAGCTGCGCGACGAGGTCCGCGAGTCCCTCAGCCAGGCCGCCGGGCACCTCGAACGCACCGGCCTGACCACCTGGGACCTCGACGCCCTGCCCAGGACCATCGAGCAACGGCAGTCCGGCATCACCGTCACCGCCTACCCCTCGCTGGTCGACCGCGGCGACACCGTCGCCATCAAGGTCCTCGACACCCCCGGCCGCCAGGCCCACGCCCACCGCCGCGGCGTGCGCAGGCTCCTGCTGCTGGGCGTCAACTCACCCGTCAAGCACCTGCAGCGCCACCTCGACAACGGCGCCAAGCTCGCCCTGACCCGCAACCCCCACGGCGGCGTCGCCGCGCTGCTGTCGGACTGCATCACGGCCGCCGTCGACCGGCTCATGGGCGACCCGGCCTGGGACGCCAAGTCCTACGCCGCGCAGCTGCGCAAGGTCCAGGCCGCGCTCAACGACACCACCTGGGTCGTCGTGCAGGAGGTCCGCAAGGTCCTCGAAGCCGCCCACGAGGCCGAGCTGAAGCTCAGCGGCCTCAAGGGCGCCCCCGACTCCGTCCAGGACATCCGCGCCCAGCTCGACTCGCTGGTCTACCAGGGTTTCGTGACCGACACCGGCTACGACCGGCTGCCCGACCTCGTGCGGTACCTCAAGGGCATCGCCCGCAGGGTCGAGAAGCTGCCCGAGAACCCGCTGCGCGACCTCGAGTGGACCGGCCGGGTCCACCAGGTCCACGCCGAGTACCGGGAGCTGCGCGCCCAGACCCCCGCCGACGAACCCGCGCCCGAGCTCGACGAGATCCGCTGGATGATCGAGGAACTGCGGCTGTCGTACTTCGCGCAGACCATCGGCACCCGCTACACCGTCAGCGACAAGAGGATCTTCAAAGCGCTCGACGCCGTGCCGCTGTAGGCCGCTACCGTGGAGCATGAAGTTCCCGGGGGATTCCACGTCGTGGGTGGTCCGAAGCGGTGACGGCGGCACGTTCGCCCTGTTCGTGCGGGACGCGCTGGGCATCAGCACCCCGACCGCCGACGCGATCCCGCGCCTGGTGCCACCGGTGCCGCGCATGACCATCGCCGGCCCGCCCGGGCTCGCGCGGGACTGGGACCGCTGGTGGGGCGGCGACGCCGCCGAACCGGCCGGCATCCCGGAGGACCAGTGGGACGGGCTGCGGCGGGCCTACGGGCGGTGGGCCGACTTCTCCTCGGCGGACAGCACCGAACGCCGCGACGAGGTGCGGCGCGAGTTCTCCGCCTCCGTCCAGGAACTCGTCGCCGACCTCGAACAGGAACTGGGGCACCGGCCCGTCTTCGAGCTCGAGGTGCTGCAGGTGCCGGTCGAGGGCCAGTTCTGGAGATGCCTCGGACGGGACAAGGTGCTCGCGTCCGAGCACCTGCTCGCCTCCCGCAACGTCCTCGCGCCGCTGGAATCGGTGATCCGCGACCTCGCCAGGTGAGGCGAGGCCGCGCACCGGCTACTCCGGTGGTTCCATCGCGCCGGTCATGATCGCCACCGCGTCCGACATCGACACCGACTTCGGGTCCACCACCGCCTTGCGGCGCCCGAGGCGCTGGATGTGGATGCGGTCGGCCACCTCGAACACGTGCGGCATGTTGTGGCTGATCAGGATCACCGGCAGGCCCCGGTCCCGCACCTGCAGGACCAGGTCCAGCACCGCGCGGGACTCCCGCACCCCCAGCGCGGCCGTGGGTTCGTCCATGATCACGACGCGGCTGCCGAACGCCGCCGCCCTGGCCACCGCCACGGCTTGGCGCTGGCCGCCCGACAGGGTCTCCACGGCCTGGCCGGGGTTCTGGATCGTCATGATCCCCAGCGCGTCGAGCTGGCGGCGCGCCTCCTCCCGCATGCCCTGCCGGTCGAGCATCCGGAACACCGAGCCGAGCACGCCGGGGCGGCGGCGTTCGCGGCCCAGGAACAGGTTCGCGGCGATGTCCAGCGACGGCGACACCGCCAGCGACTGGTGCACCGTCTCGATGCCCGCCCTCCGCGCGTCCAGCGGGGTCGAGAACGACACGGGGGAGCCGTCGACGAGGATCTCGCCCTCGTCCGGCACCACCGCCCCCGCGAGGGCCTTGATCAGCGACGACTTGCCCGCGCCGTTGTCGCCGATCACCGCGAGGATCTCGCCGGGCAGCAGCTCCAGGTCCGCGCCCGCCAGCGCCGTCACCCTGCCGTAGCGCTTGACCAGGCCGGACGCCTGCAGCACCGGTGTGGTCATGGCTTGACCTTCCTGATCCACTGGTCCAGCGACACCGCCACGATGATCAGCACGCCGACGGCCATCGTCTGCCACAGCACGTCCACCCCGGCCAGCGCCAGGCCGTTGCGGAACACGCCGACGATCAGCGCGCCCAGCAGCGACCCCACGATCGCGCCGCGGCCGCCGAACAGCGACGTCCCGCCGATCACCACCGCGGTGATCGAGTCCAGGTTGTCGGTCTGCCCCGCCTGCGGGCTCGCCGAGGCGATCCGGCCGATCAGCGTCCACGCCGCCAGCGCGTAGATCAGCCCCGCCGTCGCGTACACGCTGACCAGCACCCGCGCCGTGCGGATACCGGAGAGCCGGGCCGCCTCCACGTCGTCACCGGTGGCGTAGACGTGCCGGCCCCACGCGGTGTTCTTCAGCACGAACGCCATCACCGCCACGAGCACCACCAGCATGATCGAGCCGTAGGTGATGCGCGTGCCGCCGACGGTGACCGTCTGCCCGGTCCACAGCAGCAACGACGGCATCTCCGTGCCGCGGATCGTGGCGCTGCCGGAGTACCAGAGGTTCACCGCGAAGAACACGTTGAGCGTGCCCAGGGTGACGATGAACGGCGGCAGCTTCAGCCGCGTCACCAGCAGCCCGTTGAGCAGCCCGCACAGCGTGCCGACCGCGAAGCCCAGCAGCAACGCGGGCAGCCCCGGCAGGCCCGTCGACGACGCGACCTTCGCCATCATGATCGAGGTCAGCACCATGACCGCCCCGCACGACAGGTCGATGCCCGCCGTCAGGATCACGATCGTCTGCCCCACCGCGAGCGTTCCCACCACCGCCACCTGCTGCAGGACAAGCGAGATGTTGCCCGGGGTCAGGAACCGGTCCGACAGCAGCGCGAACACCACCACCGCGACCAGCAGCACCACCGCCGGGCCGATCGTCGCCTGCGCGTGCAGCACGTGCTGCACCCGCGCCAGCGGCGAGCGGTCCCGTTCCTCCACCACCGCGGTCACCGGCTCAGCCCCAGCAGTTCTGCAGGCCGAACGCCGAGTCCTTCGACTCCACGCCGTCCGCGGGCTGGTCGGTGATCAGCGTGACGCCGGTGTCGGTGTTCTGCGGCTTCGACCCGTCCTTCGCGAACTTCGCCACCGCCTCCACCCCCAGCTGCGCCATCTTCAGCGGGTACTGCTGCGACGTCGCGCCGATCACGCCGGCCTTGACGTTGTTCACACCCGGACAGCCGCCGTCGACCGACACGATCACGACGTCCTTGTCCTTGCCCGCCGCCTTCAACGCCTCGTACGCGCCCGCCGCCGCGGGCTCGTTGATCGTGTAGACGAGGGTGATGCCGGGGTCCTTCTGCAGCAGGTTCTCCATCGCCGTGCGGCCCCCGGCCGGGTCGCCGTTGGTGACGTCGTGGCCCACGATCCGCGGATCGGACTCGTCGCCAATGCGATTGCGGTCCTTCACGTCGACGCCGAAGCCCTCCAGGAACCCCTGGTCGCGCTGCACGTCCACCGACACCTGGTTCGGGTTGAGGTCCAGCAGCGCGATCTTGGCCTGCCGGCCCTCCTTCGCGAACTTCGCCTTCGCCCACTGCCCGATCAGCAGACCGGCCTTGTAGTTGTCGGTCGCGAACGTCGCGTCCGCGGCGTCCGCCGGTTCCAGGGGCGTGTCGAGGGCGATGACCAGCAGGCCGGCGGCGCGGGCCTTGTCCACCGACGGCACGATCGCCTTCGAGTCGCTCGGCGTGATCAGGATGCCCTTCGCGCCCGAGGCGATCAGGTTCTCGACCGCGTCGACCTGCGTCTGGTTGTCGCCGTCCTGCTTGCCCGCGAACGACTGCACCGTCGCCCCCGCAGGCGGGGCCGCCTGCTGCGCGCCCTCCTTCATCTTCACGAAGAACGGGTTCGTGTCCGTCTTCGTGACCAGTCCCACCAGCGTCGAGCCGCCGGAGGAGCCGCCACCGCTCCCGCACGCGGTGACCGCCACGAGCACTGCCGCTGCGCTGAAAACCCCGACCGTTCTGCGCATGACCACTCCTACGTCATCGTTGACGTAACCGGCTCTCCCGTCGTGCTCACCTGATGTAGTGGGAGAGCAGCTACGAGTAACCAGTCGGGTATACCGTTGCGTCATCGTTGACGCAAGGATCGTCACAGGCGGTGAGCACGGGATGGATCAACGCAGACGCGAACCCACGATGCGCGACGTGGCGGCGTTGGCGAAGGTCAGCACCAAGACCGTGTCCCGCGTCGTCAACGGGCTGCCCGGCGCCGGGGCCGAGGTCGCCGGCCGCGTCCGCGCCGCCGCCCGCACCCTCGGTTACCGGCCTGACCTCACCGCCAGCAGCCTGCGCCGCGCCGACCGCCGCAGCGCCACCATAGGCGTGCTGTTCGAGGACCTGTCCAACCCGTTCGACTCCGCCCTGCTGCGCGCCGTCGAGGACCGCGCCCGCCACAGCGGCGTCCTCGTCCTGGCCGGCAGCAACGAGGACGACCACCGGCTGCAACGCGAACTGCTCGACTCGCTGTCCGCGCGGCGCGTCGACGGCGTCGTCGTCATGGCCGCCGGCGGCCACCAGGACGCGCTGCAGCGGGAACGCGAACGCGGCACCCCCATGGTGCTCGTCGACCGGCCCCCCACCTTCGGCGGCACCGACTGCGTCACCACCACCAACCGCGCCAGCTCCCGCGACGCCGTCCTGCGCCTCGCGGACCTCGGGCACCGCGACATCGCGTTCCTCGGCGACCGCCGCACCCTGTGGACCAGCCAGGAGCGCTACACCGGCTACCTCGAAGGCCTCGCCCGCGCCGGGCTCACCCTGCGCGAGGAACTCGTGCGCACCGACCTGCACGGTGCCGGCCCCGCCACCGACGCCACCGGTGAACTGCTCGACGCAGCCAGGCCGCCCACGGCGCTGTTCACCGCCCAGAACCTCGTCACCGTCGGCGCCATGCGCGCGCTGCGGGCCCGGGAGCTGCACCGGCGGGTCGCGGTGATCGGCTTCGACGACTTCCCGCTCGCCGACCTGCTCGACCCCGGTGTCACCGTCGTGCGCCAGGACGTGCCCGGCATCGGCCGCAAGGCCGCCGAGCTCATCTTCGCCCGCATCGACGGCGACACCTCACCGCCCGTGCACGCCGTCGTGCCCGCCGCCCTGGTGCGCCGCGGCTCCGGCGAGATCGCTCCTAGCTGACCGACACGATCGCGTCGACCACCTGCGAGCCCGAGGTGAGCACCTCGTCGTTGTGGTCGGCGCCGGCGATCTCCACGAGCTTGGCCCGCGCCGCCGTGGCCACCTCGCGGCTCTGCGCGGGCGGCACCACCGAGTCCTGCGCGCCCAGCAGCACCACCGCCGGCACGTCCACCGCCGCCACGTGCTCCAGCACCGGGTACCTGTCCTGCAGCAACGCCCGCACCGGCAGCCACGGGTAGTGGTGCGAGCCCACCGCCGCCAGCGACGTGAACGGCGACCGCAGCACCAGTCCCTTCGGCGCCCGGTGCGTCGCGAGCTCCGCCGCCACCGCCGCGCCCAGCGACTCGCCGAAGAACACCACCGGCCCGTCGATCAGGTCCAGCGCCGCCCGCGCGTCCCAGGCCAGGCCCTCCTCCGACGGCTTGCCCGGGTTGCCGCCGTAGCCGCGGTAGTCGAACAGCAGCACCGACAGCCCGCGCGCGGTGAGCTGCCGCGCCAGCGGCACCCGGCCCTCGCGGTTGCCCGCGTTGCCGGGGAACACGACCACCGTCGCGAGCGCGTCCGGCAGCTCGAAGTGCCAGCCGTCGAGCAGCAGGCCGTCCGCGGTGACCAGCCGGACGTCCCGGCCGCCGGGCATCACCTCGTCCGCGGAGGGCAGCGGGCCGGGGGAGGGGAAGTACACGAACTTGCGTTGGAAGGCGAAGACCACGGCGACGATGGTGACAACCACCGCCACCGCGATCAACACCGCCCTGCGCATCGCAGCCCGTCAGCGTGCGAGCGTCCGCCCGAACAGGGCCAGCAGCTCCGTCCAGTGCCGCTCCGCCGCCTCGGCGTGGTACGCGGCCGTGTCGGCCTGCGTGTAGCCGTGGTGCGCGCCCGCGTACACCTCGCACCGGTGCCGCACGCCCGCCTCGCTCAGCGCCTTCTCCAGGCGCTCGACCTGCTCCGGCGGCATCGCGGAGTCCTCGTCGGCGTGGGCGAAGTACAGCTCCGCGGTGACGCTGCCGGCCAGTAGGTGCGGGCTGTCGTCGGCCTCGGAGGCCAGGTGGGCGCCGTGGAAGCCCGCGGCCGCGGCCACCCGGTCCGGGTAGGTGCCCGCCGTGCGCAGCGCCAGGCCCGCGCCCATGCAGTAGCCGGTGATGCCCACCGGGCCGTCCACGGTCAGCGGCGAGTCCGCGAGCCACCGCAGGTAGGTCTGCGCGTCGCTCATCAGCCGCGGCGGCGTCAGCTCCCGCAGCATCGGCATGATCTGCTCGAACAGCCCCGGCCGTGCCGCCGGGTCGATGAATTCCGGCAGCTCCACCACCGGAGCGCGACCGGCCCGGTAGAACACGTTGGGCACCAGCACCAGGTAGCCCTCCGACGCCAGCCGGTCGGCCATCTTCCGCAGGTGCGGCCGCAGGCCGAACGCGTCCATGTAGAACAACACCGCGGGGAACGGGCCGTCGCCGTCCGGGTGCGCCAGGTAGGCGTCCGCGACGCCGTCGGAGGTGGTCACGTCCACGGTCGTTCCGAGCACAGCACTCACTCTCGTCGTCTCCCCGGGAAATCAGTCCGCCGGCGCGAACGGCACCAGCACCACGGTGATGTTGTCGTGGCCGCCTGCCTCCAGCGCCACCTTCACGTACTCCTCCGGCCCCGACCCCAGCAGCGGCTCGAGGTCCTCCGGCTCCGGCCGGTAGTTGTGCAGCCCGTCCGAGCACAGCAGGAACGTCCCCGCCGAGGTCAGCGGCAGCATCACGACCTGCGGCACCACCGGCCCCGCGTCCGCGCCGATCCACCGCGACAGCACGTGCGCGCGGCGGTCCGTGCGGGCCTGCTCCTCGGTCAGCACCCCCTCCGCGACCAGCTGCGCCGCCCACGTGTCGTCCGTGGTGAGCTGCTTGGAGCCCTCCGCCGACAACCAGTAGGCGCGGCTGTCGCCCACCCAGCCGATCGTCGCCGCGTCCTCGGTGACCAGCGCCGACACGAACGTGCACGACGGGGCCACCCCGCGGCCGCCCACCTCCACCGGCTCGGCCTCGACGAGCTGCTCGACCGCGAAGCACGCCGCGGCGACCGCGTCGACCATCGCCTGCTCCGGGTCGGCGGCGTCGATCAGCGCGTTGATCAGCACGTCCACCGCGGCGTCCGAGGCCGCCTGGGAGGCCTGCTCGGCCCGCTCCGAGGAGGCCACGCCGTCGCACACCACCGCCGCGACGCCCTTGCCCGCGACCGTGCCGAACGCCATCGAGTCCTCGTTGCGGGCCCGGCGCTTGCCCCGGTCCGACACCCCGGAGACCGCGCCCAGCGCGTACTCGACGCGATCACGCGCCGAAGGCTGGTGACGGCCGCACTGGGTGCAGTAGTCCTCGTCGTCGATGTCGGGCGAGCCGCACAGGATGCACGATGCCTGCGCGGGACCGGTCGGCCCGCCCAGCGGCGTGCGGCGGACCAGCAGGTTGCGCCCGCACGCCTCGCAGAACCGGTCTTCCGGCGCTACGGGCGCGAAGCATTCCGGGCACTTCAGGGTGTCCATCAAACCAACGTCCTAGGCCTTACCGCGTTCGCGCGGTCCACCAATGCGATCCGTTCCTCCGGCGTGGCAGCGAACCGGGCGAGCGTGCGGTAGCGGCGCTCGAGACCCAGCCGAAGCTCGTGTTCGGAGAGTGCACAGTCCAGCACCCTGCCCTCGGCGGCCTGATTGCGGGTCACGTAGTCGAACGCCGCCTCCAGCACCTCCGCCGACAGCTGCGTGTGCGACGCGACGTCGATGTCCAAGTCCCGCAACCGTTCCCCGGCCGCGACGAGCTCCTCCGCACCGCAGTCGCCGAGCTGGGCGCGCACCGCCGCGATCTGCGCCGGCAAGTGTTGCGAAGACGTGTCCGGGACCGACAGCAGCACCTCGACCGCTCGCGCACGGTCACCGCACGCGAGCAGCACCCGCGCCAGCCCGAACGCCGCCGACACGTACGCGTGGTCCGTGCGCCACACCAGCTCGTACCACTCGGCCGCCGCCTTCGCGTCCCCGGTGGCCTCCGCGCACGCGCCCAGCGCGAGCTTCGGCGCCGCCTCGCCCGGCACCGCCGAGCACACCGCGTCGAAGAACCCCAGCGCGTCCCCCGGCCGGTCGTCCACCAGCGCCGCGAGCCCCCGGTACCAGTCCGGGCGCCAGTCCTCCGCGGGGTCGAGCTCCGGCTCGTCGAACATCGACGGCGCCGTCAGCGCCTCCAGCTCCCGCACCGCCCCGGCCGTGTCGCCGGACTCGATCAGCACCCGCACGATCCGCAGCCGCACCTCGACGGTGACCTCGGGCGCCTTGCGCAGGCCCGCCGGGTCCGACGCCGTCGCCGTCGCGAGCCACGACGCGGCCGCGTCCGAGGTGCTCACGCTCGGCGCGGGCAACGCCAGCGCCACCTCGGGCAGGTCCAGCGAGCCCTCCACGCCGAAGCGGCGGCGTTCCGGCGTGAACTGCCGCGACGGGCCCGGCCGCGGCACCCCGTCCTGCAACGCCAGCGCCTCCCGCAGCACACCCGTGAGCTGCTCGGCCATGTCCTCGGCGCTGCCGAACCGCAGCTCCGGGTTCGGGTGGGTGGCACGCAGCAGCAACCGGTGGAACGAGGAGTACCGGGCCAGCAGCGGCTCCTCCTGCGCGCTGGGCAACCGGTCCTTGCCCGTGCCGCGGAAGTCGAACGGGAAGCTCATCACCGCCAGCGCCCGCCCGACCGTGTAGATGTCGGAGAACACCGACGGCCCGATCGTGCCGATCTCCGGCGCCTGGTAGCCCACCGTGCCGTAGATGGGGGAGTGGTGGTCGTCGATGCGCCGCACCGCGCCCAGGTCGATCAGCTTGAGCTGCTCCTCGGTGTGGATCATGTTGTCCGGTTTGAAGTCGCAGTACAGCAGCCCCACGCCGTGCAGGTAGCCGACCGCGGGCAGGATCTCCAGCACGTAGGCGATGGCCTGCGCCAGCGGCAGCGCCTCGTCCCCGCGGCCCTCCCGGCGCCGGTGCGTGATCATGTCCTTGATCGACTCGCCGCCGACGTACTCCATCACGATGTACTCGACGAGCTTGCCGCTCGCGGCGTTCTCGTGGCGGATGAAGTTGTGGATCTTCACGATGTTAGGGTGCTCGACCTCGGCGAGGAACCGGCGCTCCGCCAGCGCCGCCGCCATCGCGTCGGCGTCACCGGAGTCGAGCAGGCCCTTGAGCACCACCCACCGGTCGCTCACCGCGTGGTCGAGCGCCAGGTACAGCCACCCCAGGCCGCCGTGCGCGAGACACCCCAGCACCTCGTACTGGTCGTGCAGCACCTCACCGGGCGCGAGCTTCGGCGTGAACGAGTACGCGTGCCCGCACTGCGGGCAGAACCCCTCCACCCGGCCGGGCTTGCCGTCCTTGGCCCGCCCGACCTTCTTGCCGCACTTGGAGCAGAACCGCTTCGCCTCCGGCACCTCCGGGTTCGCGAGCACCGCCGTCGCCGGGTCCCGGTAGGGCACCCGCGGCACCTCCACCAGCCCCGCGCCCAGCCGGCCGCGGCTGGTCGACCGGGCGCTGCCCCGCCGCACCCGCCCCGAGCTCGACCGCGCCGACCCGCGGGAGGCGTCCTGCGACGCCGACCACGGCGCCGTGCCCGGAGCGGTGCCGGGCGCGGTCGACGGCCCCGTTTCGGGCAGCTCCACCTCGTCTGTCATCTCGACCCCCTAGTCCCGATAACGACCGGCGGGCGGCGTCGGTGCCGGACCCAGCCGGCTCAGCCACCGGTCGTAGATCCCGCGCCACGTCCCGTCCGCGCGCATCCGCTCCAGCACGCCGTTGACGAACCGGACCAAGTCCTGCTGCCCCTTCGGGATCCCCACCCCGTAGGACTCGTCGGTGAACCGCGACCCCACCACCTCGGTGTACGGGTCCTGCGCCGCCAGCCCCGCCAGCAGCGTGTCGTCGGTGGAGATCGCGTCCACCTGCCCCTGCTGCAGCATCACCAGGCAGTCGGTCCAGTTCGGCACGCTCACCGCCGTCTTCGCCCTGCTCGCCACGGCGCCCAGCGACGTCGACCCGGCCGCCGCGCACACCCGTTTGTCGGCGAGCCCGTCCACGCCGCCGATGCCGGAGTTGCGGCGCACCAGCACCCGCTGCCCGGCCTGGTAGTAGACCTGCGAGAAGTCGACCTCCTCGAGCCGGTCGCAGGTGATGGTCATCGTGCGCACCACGACGTCCACGGCACCGCTCTTGAGCATCGGGATCCGCTCGGCGGAGGTGACGACCTTGAACTGCACCTTCTTCTCGTCCCCGAACACCGCTTTCGCGATCTGCCGGGCCACGTCGACGTCGAAGCCCTCGATCTCGCCGGTGAACGAGTTGCGGAACCCCATCAGGTACGAGTTCTGGTCCACCCCGGCGATCAACCGGCCGCGCTGCAGGATCCGCTCCATCGTCGACCCGGCCGGCATCTGCGCGGCCGGGGGCAGCGGGCCCGGCCGCAGGCTCGCCGTCGCGTCGCACGACGGCGCGGGGTCGGGCCGGCTGCTCGGCGGGGCCGTCACCGTGCTCGCGCCCGCCGGCTGCGGGTCCGCGGCACCGCGCGGCACGACCTCGCTGGGCGGCGGTCCCGCCGAACACGCGCCGAGCAGCAGCACAGCCGCCAGGGCCAGTCGCCTCATCGGTACTCCTTCAGCCGCTGCCACAGCCCCATCGCCGCCCCCGCGGCGCCGATCACCGCCAGCACCAGCACCCCCACCACCGTGCCCGCCAGCGATGCCCGTGCCACCGCCACCTCGTCGCTGAAGCCCTGCCGTGCCTCGCCGATCGCCCGCACCAGGTCCTGGTCGAGCTCGTCGAAGGACGGGTCGCCGATCAACGCCACCGCCTCGGTGTACTGGCCCGCGTCGTCGGCCTGCCGGATGCGCTGGTGCACCTCCTGCCACTGCCGGAAGTGGGTGGTGGCCGAGTCGAGCGCCCCGGTGCTCTGCAGCCGTTTCGCCTGGTCCAGCAGCCCCTCCAGGCGTCCCGACACCTCGACGAAGTTCTTCTCGTAGCTCTGGCCCGACCCGCGCGCCACCAGCGTCAGCGTCTCCTCGCCGCGCGCGGTGAGGGTCGCGATCCGGGCCTGGGCGAGCACGTCGGCCTTCGCCGACGCCGTGCGCGAGTCCGCCACGTCCTTCATGACCAGCACCGACACCGTCGTCACCCACAGCAGCGACAGCACCGCCGCGCCCGTGGCGACCAGCAGGCCGACGTTGAGCAGCCGGTTCGTCCTGCGGGTCAGGTACTGCTGGGTCAGCACCAGCGCGACCACGAACGCCAGCGCCACCCCCACCGGCACGACCGGGAAGTTCGCCTCGTCCTGCGCCTTGCCCACCCGGTCGGTCTCCGCCCGGTACAGCTCCTGCGCCGAGGGCAGCAGCTGCGTGCGCATCAGCCCCGAGGCCTCCCGCAGGTAGGCCGCGCCCACCGGGAAGCCCTGCCGGTTGTTCGACCGGGCCGTCTCGATCAGGCCCGTGTAGACCGGCAGCTGCGCCGCGAGGGTCGTGGTGAGCTCGGGGGAGGAGGCCGTCGCCACCGACAGCGCCGCCTGCGCCTGCGCGATGTCGGCCTCGTAGCGCTCCCGCAGCTGCGGCGGTTCCAGCCCGCCGGACAGGAACGCGCTGGCCGCCGTCGCGTCGGCGTCCTGCAACGCCCGGTACACCTCCTGGGCGGCGTGCGCGAGCGGTTCGGACCGGGTCGCGAGGTCCTGCAGGGCCCGTTCCTGCCGGTCTACGCTCCAGGTCGAGAGCCAGCCGCTCGCGAAGCTCGCCACGACCAGCACCACGGCGATCAGGCTCAGCCGCCCCGGCGTCGACCGCGCCAGGCCGGTGACCCGGCGCACCAGCGCCCGCCGGGGCTGCGAGTCGATCACCACGAGCGGGCCTCCCACGGGCAGGTTGATCGGCGTGGCGTAACTGTAGGCACCCGGACACCGGCACGTGCGGTCTGCTCGCGCTTCCCGCGCGGTGTCACGCAGGTGTAACCACGGGACAGGCCCTAGCGGCGTGCGTCCACCAGGCGTGCGACGCCGTCGAGGATCATCTCCAGCCCGAACTCGAACGAGTGCTCCGGGCTGAACGCGCTCTGGTGCGCCTGGCCGACCGCGCCGCCGACCCGTGCGGCCACCGGGTAGCGGGCGGGGTCGAACACCGTCATCAGCACCGGCGCCGCCGCGTCCCACCACTGCTGGTCGGTCAGCCCGGTCTCCTGCTCGGTCACCGCCGCCGCGGTCAGGCCCCGCGCCGAGCTCTGCACGTGCCCGAGCACCAGGTTCAGCACCGAGTCCATCTCCACGTCCGACAGGCCGATGCCCTCCAGGCCCCGCAGCTCGAAGTCGTACTTCGCCGCCACCTGCGGGCCCAGCACCGTCCGCGACGGCGCCACCTGCAGCAGCCACGGGTGCCGGCGGTGCAGCGCCAGGTTCTCCCGCGCCACGTACGCCAGGTGCGCGCGCCACCCGTCTGACGGGTGGCGGCCGGTCGCGGCCTGCACGGTGTCGACCATGACGTCGACCAGCTCGCCCTTGCCCGGCACGTAGGTGTAGAGCGACATCGTCCCCACGCCCAGCGACTCGGCCACGCGCCGCATCGACAGCGCCTTGAGCCCGTCGGCGTCGGCCAGCGCGATGCCCGCCGCCACGATGCGGTCCACGCTCAGGTCCGGTTTGCCCTTGCGGCTGGTCCGCTCCCGCGTGCGCCACAGCAGCGCCAGCGTCCGCGCCGGGTCACCGCTGCCCGTGTGTTCGATCACGAGCCGACCCTACCGTATGCTGTACGGTACATGGTGTGTTCACGCCCGCCGACCCTCCCCGTCTCGGCCAGCTCCACGGAAAACCCCTGCTCGAAGCCCTTCCCGGCGTACTGCGCCACGACGACTACTGGGGTGTCGCCGCCGCCACCGCGCTGACCCTCGTCGCTCGCGGCCGGATCGTGCCCGGCGTGACGCCCGCCGGCCACGACACCTGGCGCGTCGGGCCGCTCGACCACGCCGACGAACTGCACCTGCGCCGCCTGGCCGCCCACGGCGACTACGACGAGCTGCGCGGGTTCCTCGACGCCGTCGCCGACACGCTGCCCCGCGGCGGCGGCGACGTCCCGTTCGCGGGCACCGGGGTTCACGACGTCCCCGAACTCGCCGCGTGGGCCGACGAGCAGGTCACCCTCTCGCTGCGCATCGAGACCACCGAGGACCAGCGGTTCCGCGGGATCGTCCAGGTCCGCGCCGTCACCGACCCCTACCCGCGCGACGTGCGCGGCTCCGGCCGCGAGCTCGACGCCATCCGCGCCCTCGGCCGCATCGACTGGCCCCCGCTGCAACGCCTGCTCGACCGGGCCGACCTCACCGACGCCGAGGTCGCCGAACTGCTCGGCACCGGCATCGAGGTCCACTGGCCCCGCGACCTCACCACCACGCTGTCGGCGAAAGCCGCCATCGGCGAGCACACCGGCCGCTTCCACGCGGGCGACCTGCTCGCGTTCCGCTGGCAGCTCGCCCTCGGCGACCAGACCCTGACCGAGGCCGAGATGGACCTCGTCGCCGAGGCCAGCCGCCCGGTGATCCGGCTGCGCGACCAGTGGGTGCTCGTCGACCCCGCGCTGCGCGCGCGAGTGCGCAGCAAGCTCGAACCCCTCACCGCCGTGCAGGCCGTCACCGCCGCCCTCACCGGCACCGCCCTCGTCGACGGCGACCCCGTCGACGTCGTCCCGCACGGCCTCGCCACCGCCATCACCACCGTCCCCGACCTCCCGCAGCCCCCGGCACTGCGCGCGCGGCTGCGCGACTACCAGCTGCACGGACTGCGCTGGCTCGCCCACATGACCGGCCTCGGCCTGGGCGCCTGCCTCGCCGACGACATGGGCCTGGGCAAGACCATCACCCTCATCGCCCTGCACCTGCACCGCGCCCGCGCACACCCCACGCTGGTGGTCTGCCCGGCCTCGCTGCTGGGCAACTGGGAACGCGAGATCCGCCGCTTCGCCCCCGGCACACCGGTCAGCCGCTACCACGGTCCACACCGGACGCTCGCCCGCTCCGGCATCGTCCTCACGACCTACGGCACCATGCGCCTGGACGCCGACGCGCTGCGGCAGCACGACTGGGACATGGTCGTCGCCGACGAGGCCCAGCACGTCAAGAACCCGCATTCCGGCACCGCCAAGGCACTGCGCTCCATCCCCGCCGCCGCACGGGTCGCGCTCTCCGGCACGCCGGTGGAGAACTCGTTGTCGGAGCTGTGGTCCATCCTGGACTGGACGACACCGGGCCTGCTCGGCACCCACCGCGCGTTCCGCACCCGCTGGCCCGCCCCCGACGACACCCTCACCAGGGTCGTGCGGCCGTTCCTGCTGCGCCGCCGCAAGTCCGACCCCGGCGTCGCCCCCGAACTGCCCGCCAAGACCGAGACCGACCTGCCCGTCTCGCTCACCACCGACCAGGCCGCGCTGTACGAGGCGCTCACGAGAGAAACCCTCGACCAGATCGCCGCGAGCGACGGCATGGCCCGGCGCGGCCTCGTGCTGAAACTGCTCACCGGGCTCAAGCAGATCTGCAACCACCCGTCGCACTACCTCGGCCACGACCGCCTGCAGGGCACCTCCGGCAAGCTCGAGCTCCTCGACGAACTGCTCGGCACCATCGTCGCCGAGGACGGGGCGGTGCTGGTCTTCACCCAGTACGTCGCCATGGCGAGACTGCTGGAACAGCACATCACGCACCCGACGCTGTTCCTGCACGGCGGCACCCCCGTTGCACAGCGCGAACGGATGGTCGACGACTTCCAGCAGGGCCGCGCCCCGGTCTTCCTGCTCTCGCTCAAGGCCGCCGGCACCGGCCTCAACCTCACCCGCGCCGACCACGTCGTCCACTTCGACCGGTGGTGGAACCCCGCCGTCGAGGACCAGGCCACCGACCGCGCCCACCGCATCGGCCAGACCCGGCCCGTGCAGGTCCACAAGCTCGTCACCGAAGGCACCGTCGAGGAGCGCGTCGCCGCGTTGCTGCAGGACAAGCGCGACCTCGCCGACGCCGTCCTGCACGGCGGGGACGGCGCGCTCACCGAACTCACCGACGCCGAGCTCGCCGACCTCGTCCAGCTCAGGAGCTCCTGATGACCGCACGCGGGTTCGCCGCGTTCCCCAGGGTCAAGCGCCGCGTCGCCACCACCTGGTGGGGCAAGGCCTGGGTCAAGGCCCTCGAGGACACCGCCCTGGACACCAAGACGGTGCGCCTGGGCCGCCGCTACGCCCACGCCGGCGTCGTCGGCCCGATCACCGTCAGCCCCGGCCGGCTGCACGCCCAGGTCCACGACGACGGCACCGTCCACAACACCACCGTCGTCGTCCCCGTGCTGACCGAGGTCCACTGGGGACGGTTCCTCGACCGCGTCGCCGAGAACGCCGCCCACATCGCCGCCTTGCTGGACAACGACGTGCCGCGCGACCTCGTCGCCGCCGCGGAGGAGTCCGGTGTGGACCTGCTGCCCGGCATCGGCGACCTCGAACCCGACTGCGACTGCGACGGCTGGGAACTGCCGTGCCGCCACGCCGCCGCGCTGGCGTTCCAGGTGGGCTGGTTGCTCGACGCCGACCCGTTCGTGCTCCTGCTGCTCAAGGGAAAACCCGAACAGGCCCTCCTCGGCGCGCTCAAGGACCGCGTCGCCGGACCCGTCGGAACCAGAACACCTGTGGTGGTTTCCGTCGAACCCGCAGGTCAGCTGCCTGCCCGTCCGGCACTCCCTACCACCACACCTGTGGTGCTCGCGGTGGAGCCGCCGCCGGGGTTCGACGCCGCGGACCTCACCGCGCTGATGGAGATCGCCGCACGACGCGCCCGCGCGCTGCTGCGGTCGGGCACTCTCGACGCGTGACTTCCCAGACGCGGTCCGCGATCGAACCGCTGGTGCTGCTCGCCCTGACCGCCGTCGCGCTGGTCGTGTCCGGCATCGGCCCCCACGACCGCACGACGTGGTACCTCGAAGTGGGACCGGTCGTGATCGGCGTGGCACTGCTCATCGCGACCCGCCGCCGGTTCCGGCTCACACCGCTGCTGTACCGGTTGCTGTTCCTGCACGCGCTGGTGCTGGTCCTCGGCGGCCACTACACCTACGCCCGCGTGCCGGTGGGGTTCTGGGTGCAGGACTGGTTCGACCTGGCGCGCAACCACTACGACCGGTTCGGCCACTTCGTGCAGGGCTTCGTGCCGGCCGTGCTCGCCCGCGAACTGCTGCTGCGCCGCACCCCGCTGCGCCCCGGCGGGTGGCTGTTCACGCTCGTGGTGAGCGTGTGCCTGGCTTTCAGCGCGACCTACGAACTGCTGGAGTGGGCGTCGGCGGTGATCGGCGGGTCGGCGGCCGAGGACTTCCTCGGCACCCAGGGCGACGTCTGGGACACCCAGTGGGACATGTTCATGGCGCTGCTCGGCGCGATCGCCGCACAGCTGACCCTGGCGCGGTGGCACGACCGGCAGCTCGCTCAGCTCAGGTAGATCGACGCCAGCTGCCGCACCGCGGAGGCGACGTGCGCGCGCAGCTCGTCCGGCGCGAGCACCTCGACCTCGCCGCCCATGCGCAGCAACATGCCCGCCGCGTGGCCGACCGACTCGATCGGGATCGTCACCCGCACCCACCCGCCGTCGTCCACAGCGGACCGCTGCGCCGCGCGCGCCACCGCAGGCAGCACGTGCGAGGCGAACGACTCCCAGCCGCGCGGCGACACCCGCACGACCGCCTCGCCCGTGTACTGCCGCGACTGGAAGTCCTCCAGCGACGCCGCCCAGTGCGCCGCCAGGTCGAAGCCCTCCGGCCGCGCGAACGACTCCTCCAGCACGCGGGCCGCCTGGATCTGCGCGACCCGGTAGGTGGAGATCCGCGCACGGCCCTGCGCCACCAGGTACCAGCGCCCCGCCTTGAGCACCAGGCCGAGCGGCTTGAGCACCCGCGTCACCTCCTCCGGCGCCTGCCACCGCCGGTAGCCCACCTCCAGCAGCCGCTCCCGCCACACCGCGTCCGCCACCAGCCCCAGGAACGGCGAACGCTCCGGGTCGGAGTACCACGACGGCGCGTCGAGGTGGAACCGCTGCGCCGTGCGCGCGGCCCGGTCGCGCATCGCCGACGGCAGCGCCGCCATCAGCTTGAGCTGCGCCGCCGACACCGCCTCCCCGAGGCCCAGCTCCGCCGCGGGACCCGGCAGCCCGGCCAGGAACAGCGACTCCGCCTCCTGCTCGGTCAGGCCCGTCAGCCTCGTGCGGTACCCGTCGAGCAACTGGTAACCGCCCTGCGGGCCCGCGTCGCCGTAGAGGGGGACACCGGCGGCGTGCAACGACTCCACGTCCCGGTAGATCGTGCGGACCGACACCTCCAGCTCGGAGGCCAGGGCGTGCGCCGTCAGCCTGCCCTTGGTCTGCAGCAGGAGGATCAGGGACACCAGGCGGCTCGCACGCACGCGCTCACACTGGCACACACCACTGACACAGGTTGTCAGTGATAGCTCATACGTTCGAGCCATGGCTTTCCACGAGAAGCAGATGACGGTCGGGGAACCGCTGGTCGTCGCGGGCAGGCACGTCAAGCGCTACGAGGTCGTCACCCCGGGGCTCGAGATCACCGACGACGTCCGCGCCGCCGCCCACGCGTTCCTGCCGACGCTCTACCCGGACTTCGAGGACCCCACCCCGCCGGCCACGGTCACCGTGCTGCACCGCAGTGCCGCGGGCATGTACCTCAACGCCTACAACTGGGTCTGGGACAACGTCCTGCACTGCCGCACCGCCGTCTCCGGCGACCAGCCGTTCCTCGGCTCGACCGACCCCGACCTCACGCACTTCAGCGTCATCCCCAAGGACCTCATCGGCTGCGTGTGGGAGCTGCCGCCGCTGGAGCACGAGCGCCGCGCGTGGGTGCGGCACGTGCTCGAGCCCGCCGAGCCCGATCTCGCCGGCTACCTCGGCGACGTCATGACCGACAACCTGGTCGGCAGATGAGCGACTGGCAGGGCGCGCCCTCGAAGTGACCGGCTAATGAGGTGGACGGCGGCGCTAGGTTCGGGGGCATGACCACCCCGGAATCCGTTGTGCGCGCGCTGGCCGAACCGGCAAGGCTGCGGGCCTACGCCGCCGTCGTCCTCGGAGCGGGAACGCTCGCCGACATCGCCGCCTCCGCCGGGCTCAAGCCGAAGGACGCCGGCACCGCGCTGCGCAAGCTGCGCGAGGCCGGTCTCGTCGAGGGCGACCCCGCCCGTCCCGCCGACCTCACACCGCTCGCCACCACG